>NZ_CEYLVT010000052.1:36824-36968 GCF_982860115.1 Moorena sp. | reverse complement strand
AATGGGTAATGGGTAATGGGTAATGGGTAATGGGTAATGGGTAATGGGTAATGGCGATCTCAGACTCGTCAACCTTAAACCTTCAAACCTTAAACCTTCAAATCTTCAACCTTAAACCTTCAAACCTTAAACCTTCAAACCTTA
>NZ_CEYLVT010000052.1:15865-36724 GCF_982860115.1 Moorena sp. | reverse complement strand
AACCTTCAAACCTTCAAACCTTCAAACCTTCAAACCTTCAAACCTTCAAACCTTCAAACCTTCTAACCTTAAACCTTCAAACCTTCTAACCTTAAACAATAAACACTATTAATCTGTCTGGGGCATTTGAATTTTAACTGCTCCTTCTGGTGTGATGATAACTTTACCACCTAGGGCTTCAATTCTACTAATGGCTATTTTGCTAGTGCGAGGGTCAGGGGAGTTATTTAAAACCATTGACCAAGCACTCACTTGAGCTATCTTACTAGTAGGATTTCGACTGATAAATTCAGCAGTGTTGCGGGAAATTTCAGCAACGTTTTGACTTTGTTCATCAGGGGATTGACTTGCCCAATCGGCTGATTTTTCAAAGGATTGTTGGGCGGCTTTAGGGTCACCCAAAAATAATAATTCATCAATTCCTTTGTAACGCCACACATAATAAGACTGAGGAGGAACTTTAGGGGATAGTGACTGGAGTCCTTTTTCCATTAAGGCGACCGATTTTTCTGGCATTCCTGCATATAAGGAGCTACTGCTAGATAGAAAGAAATACGCTGTTAAAAATTTGGGGTCTCGGTTTATAATAACCTCAAAGTACTCTGGGCTAAGCTGATAGCTGGTAATTCGGCGAGCGTCTTGATCACCAAAGTATTGAAGGAAATTCAAAAATACCCAGTCAGCTAATACATTATCGAAGCCAAATGTAGGTAGTCTCTCAAGCAGATTTAGATACACTTGTGTTGCTTCTACGTCTTGCTGGAGGTCTGCAGGTGAGGTGTTTTTGGAGCTTTGTTTGAGGGCATTGAGTTGGGGTTGCTGTAGCTTTCCAACTGCTACTATACAACCTAGGAGAATTATGATTGCTCCTAGGGATTGGGTTAGTCTTTGAGGAAATTGCCAAGGCATCTGTTGTCCAAGATGAAGTATTAAGTATCAAGTACCGACGCGACTATCAAAAGATTCCCACTTTACTCTCAATTAACTCTGAGGGTAACTCTTCGAGAAACTGAGAAGGGTTAGCTGGTTCCCGATTCCCATAAAAGCGTCGCTCATGAGCATGGGACAAAAACAGTTGTTCCTGAGCGCGAGTAATCCCTACATAACACAGACGCCGTTCTTCTTCCAATGCTACAGGATCTCTGAGACTACGACTGTGAGGAAACAGTCCTTGCTCTAGGCCGACTAGAAAGACAATGGGAAATTCTAGCCCTTTAGCAGAGTGAAGGGTCATTAAAGAAACTGCTTTTTGCCCCTCTTCGAGGTTATCCATGTCAGATGCAAGAGTTGCATTAGCAAGAAACCCTTCTAAGCTCGTATCTTCGTTTTCTTCTTGAAATTGCAGCACTGCATTAAACAATTCCACAATATTTTCCAATCGATTCTCAGCTTCTTCAGTTCCTTTGTTTCTCAAATCGCCAATATAACCAGACTCCTCCATAATCCCTTTGAGAATTTCTAATGCTGTTCGGTCTTCCAATTGCTCCTGCCATTGAGACATAAGCTGAGCAAATTTATTGACTGCTTTAGCTGACCTTCCCGCAAATGTATGAACTGAGGTTTCATCACTGAGAATTTCCCACAGGGGAACTCCTAATTCTTGGGCAGCTGTGACCAGATTGTTAATGGTAGTTTGTCCAATACCTCGTCGAGGAGTATTGATAATGCGCAATAGACTAACAGTGTCGGATGGGTTTGCGATCGCTCTGAGGTAAGCCAGAGAATCTTTAATTTCTTTACGGTCATAGAACTTTAACCCACCAACTACAGTATAGAGAATATCTGCTCTGATCAAGACATCTTCAAAGGCACGGGATTGAGCATTAGTACGATAAAGAATAGCAAAGCTGCCTCCATCGATTTCTGGATTTTGTCGTTTTAGCTGGATAATTTTACTGACTACAAACTGAGCTTCTTCCAATTCGTCATCAGCGCTATAAAAATAGATTTTTTCCCCGACACCCCGTGTTGCTCGCAGAACTTTATCAATCCGCTGGGTATTATTTTCGATCAGGTGGTTAGCAGCTTGAAGAATATTTTCCCTAGAGCGATAGTTTTCTTCTAGCTTGACCATAGTGCGAGTATCTTCGTCGGGTAAACCGTCACCAAAGTCTTGCTGAAAACCCAGAAGGATGGTGAAGTCTGCCATTCGGAAACTGTAGATAGAGTTATGACTCAGCAATCCATCGCTAAAGTAGACATGGTGCTTCTCTACCTCTAGGCTATACACCAAGCCACTGTATTCCTGACGCTGAATCCTAATCGGTTTCCAAGCCACTGTTTTACCACCCTGATAGACGGCTATATCCATCAGTTCTGGTAATAAATTAATCGCTGCTAGCTCGATAGTACTTTTACCCCGTCCGCCTTGATAGGTAATGTCAGGGCTGTAAATGGGGTAGTTTGGGTCGAGTCCAAAGTCTTGAAGACAGGAAATCCCCCGTTCTGGTAACACATCACCCAGTGCATTAAATAACTGCTCCAGCATCTGACGGGTGTACTCAGTGGCACCATTAATTGCTTCAAACGGGGCAGTGGGAATACCATAGCGAGCGGCAATATAAGAGACTTTGAAGGAAGCTTCTGTCCGATTGTCGGTTGTCATCAGAATCCAAGCGGCATCTGCTTTCTCAACCCTGGCTCGATAGCCTAACTGAAATCCACCATCGCTTTTAAATAGCTTGCACCATCCGACTCGGTACCACTGACCTCGGCGGATTAGGTAGACAACATGAGTCTTTTCCTTAGCTTGCTGATTCCACCGAATTGGCCATCGATGGTTTGGTGTGGAGCGAGTAGTTTGGCTATCAACCGTTACCTCAATCAGATGGCCACTAAAAGGACGACTGGCTTTGTTGAAACGATAACCTTCCACTCTGCCAACTACTGCGGAAGAATGAGGGTTATAGCTGACTAACCGATGTTGATTTGGGTCTAGTGCTTCGATGGGAACATATCCTTCAGTAGTCAGTACCTGAGTACCCGGTGGCTGACACTGGTCTGCATCCCCTACTACAAAAACTGAGCGATTCTGCCAATCCCACTGACTCTTTCGAGTTTCGCCATTGGTAGTCAACAAGCGAATCAGTTCATACTGAATCCGATTGGTATCTTGATACTCATCCACTAAAATGTGATAAAATTGCTGATGCCAGTAGCTTAAGACCGACTCATTCTGTTGGAATAGCCTCATTGGCACTAAGATGAGGTCATCAAAGTCCAAAGCATTGTTAGCAGCTAACTGCTCTTGGTAGTGACTATAGACATCAGCAATCACTCGTCCCCGGAAATTGGACTGTTCTCGCTCAAACTCCTGGGGAGATAAACCGCGATTTTTGGCATTGCTGATGGCATAGCGCACAGAACGGGGGTTAAATTTGTGGTCATCAAGATTTAAGGTTTGAGTGACAATGGTTTTAACCACGCTCTGGGCATCGGATTCGTCAAAGATGGAAAAGTTCCGATTCCACTTCCGTCCCTGATCATCTTGGTATTTATTGATATCGAACCGGAGAATCCGAGCAAATAGACTGTGGAAGGTGCCAATCCACAACGGTTTGGTGATTGTTCTGTAAACACGCGATCGCAACTGGGTTTGTTGGTCTTCTGGCAGAAGCTCCAACCGTTGACCATACTTCTGTTCCGCCAGCTGCTGAGCAAATATTTGCTCAATCCGCCCTTTCATTTCCCGTGCGGCTTTGTTAGTGAACGTCACCGCTAAGATATTTTCTGGTGAGACCTTGTGTTTGAGAATTAGATTAGCAATACGATAGGTCAAGGCTCGGGTTTTGCCAGACCCAGCACCAGCAACGACTAACAAGGGACCGCAGAAATGTTCAACGGCTTGAAGTTGGGAAGGGTTGAGGTGGCTCAGGAAATCAGGGGTTGTACTCATAGGGGCGGATAAAATGCGATCGCAGATCTAGCTAGATCTATTTATCTTATAGCTGAGGCTACTCTAATGTTTAGTGTTTCCAGTGTGATTCTAAATATCCGATGACCTAGCAGGGCTCAATGCTTAATGAAAACTTTCCCTACTCTCGATTCCCGATTCCCGATTCCCGATTCCCGATTCCCGATTCCCGATTCCCTATTTGAGATCTTGACTTGATGGTTTACACACGCCCCCTCGCTCGCCTAATTGAAGAGCTACAACGCCTGCCTGGAGTTGGTCCAAAGACTGCTCAACGGCTAGCCCTTCATATCCTCAAGCGTCCAACACCGGAAGTCAAAGCCCTAGCGCAAGCGTTGGTGGAAGCCAAACAACAAGTTGGTTTTTGTAGAGTATGCTTTCACTTGTCTGCTGAACCGGTCTGCCAAATTTGCCGCAATTCCAACCGGGACCAGAAGACTATCTGTGTAGTTGCCGACTCAAGGGATGTGATTGCCATCGAAAAAACCCGCGAGTACCGAGGCCAATACCACGTTCTGGGAGGAGTGATCTCCCCTATGGATGGCATTGGTCCAGAACAACTCCATATCCAGCAACTTGTACAACGAGTCAGCCAGAAAACGATTCAAGAAGTCATTTTAGCCATCAATCCCAGTGTAGAAGGGGAGACAACCACACTATATATAGGTCAACTGATCAGGCCGTTTACCAAAGTGACCCGAATTGCCTTTGGTTTACCCATGGGGGGAGACCTAGAATATGCAGATGAAGTCACCCTAGCTAGAGCCTTAGAAGGACGTCGTGAGTTGGACTAATTGGGCTAAGAATTGGTGAAGGATGAAGTATCAAATCGCAAGATATTTCATCCTCCATCCTTCCATAAACTACTTCAACTTTTGCTTAATAAACGTCACCAGCTGACCTAACTGTTTCTTCAAGGCATCAATTTCCTTCTGCATTTTGGCAACCTTTGCCTTCAACTGCGCAATTTCTTGAGCTGATGCGACTGACGACTCAGCGGTAGCTGCACTAACTGCTGCTGGTGCAGGAGTTGCTGGTCGCTTCTTAGCCTTTTGCATAGATTCTTTGATAGCGTCCGTCAGCTGCTTTTTATTAAAAGGCTTTTCAATAAAGGAAAAATACTTAAAAGGTTCTTTAATTTTAGCAGTTACCTCTTCTTTTCGTCCTGACATTAATACCAGAGGAATTTTTTGTAATTTAGGCTCACTTTGAAGTTTCTCAAAAATCTCAAGTCCACTCATTTTTGGCAGGATAAAATCTAACATTATAAAGTTAGGATCTTCCTGGTAAATTAAATTAATTCCCTCCACCCCATCTTTAGCTTCGAGGACTTCAAAACCCGGAGGTAACATCTCTTTGACACGCTTGCGGATTACCGTACTATCATCGATTACCAGGATTTTATGACTTGCCACGACTGACTCCTTTCCAAGGTAGTTTGAGGTAATTTTAAAAAAACAAATGTTGAATGAAGCGACTGTCGCCGACTCCAGAGGCTAATGTGGACACCCTAACTTAGGATCAGGGGAGTGCCAGTTTGCCTAGCGATGATCGACAAGTCACGACCTACCCAACTAAGATAACTCAGCCCTATCAATCTATAGCCATACCCAGATAAAAAGGTGTGGGAGATATGACAACCTATCCCTATAGCAAAGGGAACAGGGAACAGGGAACAGGGAACAGGTAACAGGTAACAGGGAACAGGGAACAGGGAACAAACATTCTCTCAATTGATTTAGGATTGCTATAGTTAGTGCCATTCTAGGGTAAGACCCCACACCCGTTCAGGGTGAACCTGTGTTGAGGCTCCCCCGTCGGAATGCGTTCGCTAGCCAACGCCCTTCGGGCTAATCGCTTTTAGCGGAAGCGTTTCGGCAAAGCCGTTCGCTTTTAGCGTGGCCTTTGGCCTCCGCTACGCGAACGCAAAGCGTGGCCATTCGCGTAGCGTGGCCCAAAGGCCAAGGCCTCAGCTTCATCGCGCCCCGCGTGACCTAGAGCCAATCGCATTCCGATGCAAAGTACTTGGTATGGTTCAGTTAGGATTAACCAGTTGCTATTGCGGCCTAACGTTACCCTACACCCGGTCACCCCACACCCCAACCAGACACTGATTTCTCGGTATAATCAAAACAACTTAACTGCCAATCTTTTGTTTCGACAACCAACGACGCCAAGTAACCCGGCGCAGGGGTTAAACCAGCGATAGACCAACGGTAAACTGCCTGAGGGTCTTTGTTGATGCTGAGCAAGGCAGTTGGTTGAGCTGGATTTACAGAAACTTCGACTTGTTCCAAGCCAGCTAATCCTTCACCAATGGCTTTTAGATAGGCTTCCTTACTGGTCCATCCCTGAAAAAATGCCTTGTGCTTTTGTTCCTCAGACACAGAACAAATCACGGCATACTCTTGGGGGGAAAAGAAACGTTGAGCGAGTTGCTCAGCATCTGGCATTGGTCGCAGATATTCTAGGTCAACGCCAATGCGCTGATCTCGGGTAATAGCATACAGAATTAGTCCATGAGAGTGAGATACATTAAAACGGAGTCTTCTGCCCCCAGAGGTTTCCTTGAGGGCTGGCTTGCCCCGCTTTCCATAACAAAACTCCACTTGGTGTGGGTTCATGCCCAAATAGCGACCCAAGATTTGGCGCAAAAGACCCCGACCTGCTATAAAATGCTTTCTATCCCGCTCAAAGTAAAATCGCTGAGCTCTTTGCTGCTCATCTTCAGAAAGAGTAGTTGCCAATTTTTGAATCAATAATTCACTCAGCTCCAACTGCGCACGCCAGAGATGGACATCATGGTTCAATAGTTGCAAATGTGTTGGGGGAAGTAGCCACACTGGGGTCATGGTTCAAGAAAAACTTATAAAGATTTGTAGTTTCACAGTTACACCCGATAGTCAGACCAATAGTCAGATTTCATAAATTTAATAATTTTTACAGATAGCCAATAACTTGCCTTAGTATTAAAGTTAATGTAAAGATGTTAAGCTGCCATGAGATTTCCAAAGAAATTTAAATTCTTGTTCCTTAATTACTCCAAAGAACCTCAAACCCGTAAAATAGATCAGCTTTGTATAGGGAATAGATAGAGCCTATGAGTTTTCTCCCATCTCCATCTAATCAAGATTCAACCTTCCCGGCTACCTCTGACCTGTTTCTGCGACATCGACTTAAAGTTGTAGAGGATTTGTGGGAATCTGTTCTCCTATCTGAATGTGGTCAGGAACTCGTTGATTTACTCAAGCAACTGCGGGAATTGTGTTCTCCAGAAGGACAAGCCACTGAAGATCCTAAATCTTCAGTAGCTGATTTAATCCAACAGCTTGACCTTAATGAGGCTATCCGGGCATCACGAGCCTTTGCTCTATACTTTCAGCTGATCAATATTGTCGAACAACATTATGAACAGCGAAATCAACAACTCTCAAGACGCCGTTCCTACCGAAGAAGCACTGAACCCGAGTTAACCCCCTTCAGCCAAGGTATTTTAACAAAAAATGGTAATTCGTCTTTCTCAACTGTTGTAACAGTTGAGCAAGAGGTGGACATAGGCAATGATGTTACTCAACCAGGGGGTGCCGTTACCAATGTTATCGAAAAGAGCCAGCAAGAAAACCAAGGATCTGAAAGAAAATTAGGGCTACTAGATTGGTTATTTCCCCACTTGCATAAGCAGAATGTGCCACCAGGTCAAATTCAGCGGCTGATTGATAATCTTGATATTCGTTTAGTTTTCACAGCTCACCCTACTGAAATTGTCCGTCGTACCATTCGGGGTAAACAGCGACGGATGGCTAAGATTCTCGAACAATTAGACCAAGCGGAGCAAACCTATGGTACCTTGGGAATCACTTCGTCCTGGGAGGTGACTGAATGTAGCCAAAAGCTTATGGAAGAAATTCGCCTCTGGTGGCGCACCGATGAGCTACATCAGTTTAAGCCGGGAGTACTTGATGAGGTAGATTACACTCTTCACTACTTCCAAGAAGTACTGTTTGATACTATACCCCAGTTGTATAGTCGCTTCAAGCAAGCCTTAAAGGGTTCATTCCCCTGGCTGAACCCACCCGCTAAGAACTTCTTTAATTTTGGCTCTTGGGTAGGATCAGACCGGGATGGTAATCCTTTTGTCACTCCCCAAATTACCTGGCAAACTGCCTGCTATCAACGAGATTTGGTGCTGGGTAAATATATAGGTGAGGTTAAGAATCTGACCGAATTATTGAGTCTGTCGTTGCACTGGTGTGATGTGCTACCGGAACTGTTAGACTCTCTAGAACAAGACCGCTCTCAATTGCCAGAGGTTTACGAACAGCTCGCCATTCGCTATCGGCAAGAACCCTATCGACTCAAACTGACTTACGTTAAGCAAAAACTCGAAAACACCCGTGAGCGAAACCAACAGCTGGCCAATGGTATGCCTGTACCAGATGAGATGGCTAATGGTAAAAGCTGGAGTTTTTACCGCTCTGGAGAAGAATTCTTGGCAGAACTAAAGCTGATTGAGAGTAATCTGCTGGAAACCGGGTTGAACTGTCGTGAGTTAGACAATTTAATCTGTCAGGTGGAAATTTATGGCTTTTACCTGGCTCACCTAGATATTCGCCAGGAAAGTTCTCGCCACTCAGAAGCCCTTAGTGAAATTGCTGAGTACCTGCAAGTTTTACCTAAGCCCTACAACTTGCTATCGGAATCCGAAGCATGCTTGTGGTTAACCGCTGAGTTGCGAACCCGACGTCCATTAATCCCAGCAGAACTGCCATTTTCGGAAAAAACCTGTGAGACTATCGAAACCTTCCGGATGGTGCGGCAGCTGCAACAAGAGTTTGGTCCCCAAATCTGCCAAACCTACATCATCAGCATGAGTCACACGGCCAGCGATTTGTTGGAAGTCCTCTTGTTGGCGAAGGAAGCTGGTCTGTATGACCCAGCTACTGGTCAAAGTACCATTCGCGTGGTGCCACTGTTTGAAACAGTGGAAGACCTTAAGCGTGCTCCAGCAGTGATGAAATCCCTGTTTGAGCTACCCTTGTATCGTGCTAGTTTGGCTGGTGGATATCAACAGATGCAGGTTAGCTCAAATAACCGTCAACTAAATAACCTACCCTACTCGAACGCCAAAGCTGAACAACCAAATAACCCTGGCCTTAAGGCCACGCTACGGGAAAAAGGGTTAACCTCTTCTAACTTACAAGAGGTAATGCTCGGCTACTCCGACAGTAATAAAGATTCTGGCTTCCTCAGTAGCAACTGGGAAATCCACAAAGCTCAGAAAGCCTTAGAGCACATGGCCCAAGAGTATGGTATTGGTTTACGGATCTTCCATGGTCGTGGTGGTTCAGTGGGTCGTGGTGGTGGCCCATCTTATGAAGCTATCTTGGCGCAACCAGGCCGCAGTATCAATGGCCGCATCAAAATTACCGAACAGGGGGAAGTCCTTGCTTCTAGGTACTCTCTGCCAGGACTAGCGCTCTATCATCTGGAAACAATAGCCACAGCAGTGATTCAAGCTAGCTTACTCAATAATGGCTTTGATGATATCCAGCCCTGGAATGAAATTATGGAGGAGTTAGCTCAGACCTCCCGTAGCCATTACCGAGCTCTGATTCACGAGCAACCGGATCTGGTAGATTTCTTCCATCAAGTGACACCGATTCAAGAAATTAGCCAGTTGCAAATTAGTTCTCGCCCTGCACGGCGTAAATCAGGGAAGAAGGATTTAAGCAGTCTGCGGGCAATTCCTTGGGTCTTTAGCTGGACTCAAAGCCGCTTCCTGCTACCGAGCTGGTACGGTGTTGGCACTGCCCTACAAAGCTTTGTTGATCAGGATCCAGAGGAAAATATCAACCTATTGCGCTGTTTCTACTCAAAATGGCCCTTCTTCAAAATGGTTATTTCCAAAGTAGAGATGACCTTAGCCAAGGTGGATTTACAAATTGCTCACCACTATCTCAAGGAACTTTCAAACCCTGAAGACCTGGAACGCTTCGAGCATTTGTTTGAGCAAATTGCTAAGGAATTTAACCTTACCTGCAATTTAGTCTTGACGATCACAGGACACCAAACACTCCTAGATGGCGACCCAAATTTACAACGGTCGGTACAGTTGCGTAATGGTACTATCGTTCCCTTAGGATTTTTACAGGTATCTTTGCTCAAACGCCTGCGTCAACATAGCAACCAGGTAACATTGGGTATGGTTCAATCCCGGTATAGCAAGGGAGAGTTACTACGAGGAGCCTTATTGACGATCAACGGTATTGCTGCTGGCATGCGTAATACTGGCTGACCTGTAAAGAATGGAAAATGAAGGATGAAGGATGAAGGATAAAAAACGAACCAATGGCGAAGTTATTCGCTGTCAGTCTTTTTTTGTCCGGAATCCTTGTAATTGCCAATTTCGCCTAATGATTAAATAGATGTTCAACTCTGTTGATATCCTTGTGGCGGTGTCTGGCTTGCATCCTTTGTTTCCATTTTCTAATCTCGATCGCCGTTTTTTCTGTAGGAGGTGTGTACTTCTGATTTTTACCGCTGTCTTGCTTTGCCTGTCTTTGGTGTTGATTAGCTTGAGGTTGAATAACTAGAAACTCGGCAAGATTCTCTTGAAGTGATTTATTATTCAAGGCTCTTAGGATTGCTCTTGCGTTTGAATAACGATCTTTGAGGGAAATAGCTAGCATCCTGTTGAGAATATAAGCAAAGGAATCACTTAAGTCCAATGCTTTACGCCACTTTAGTTCACCAGTTTGGCGATCGCTCTGAAATTGTAGGGGGGCTTTTCCAGTCAGTAGGTAAAGACAGGTAACCCCTAGGGAATAAATGTCACTGCCATACACCGGTCGTAGGGTAAACTGTTCCGGTGGAGCAAATCCTACCGTACCGATGAAATGGGTAGTTGGGTTTCTGACACTGTTATCGGATGCTTGGGCAATTAACTCCTTAACTGCCCCAAAATCAATTAGTACCAACCGACCATCATCATTATTAGAAAGAATAATATTCTGAGGTTTGATATCGCGATGTATTACCCCATGGTCATGGATATACTGCAATAACGGTAGTATGTCTCGCAGAAAACTTTTAACGGCTCCTGGGGATAAGCAACCAGAACGCCTAACCAACCTAGCTAGGGTAATGCCTCGAATGTACTCTTGAACCAAGTAGAATTCTCCATGGTCTACGAAATAATCGAGCAGCATGGGGATCTGGGGGTGAGTCCCCAGTTTGTTCAAAATTTTTGCCTCTCTCTCAAACCGCTGACGAGCGTTATGTAATGCTTTTGGATCACTGAATTTGGGGCAAAGTTGCTTGATAACACAAAACGGCTGACCCGGTAAGGATGTATCTTTGGCTAGAAAGGTTACACCGAAACCACCTCGACCAATCATCCGTAACACTTCATAGCGTCCGCGAAACAGCTGCTTTTTGCCACAAAGCTGACCTAACTCGGTATTCTGTAAGACATCACTGTGAAAATGAGATAGCTTGACTTGCGGGAAATTCATTTATTTGTATATAGAAGGAGTAGCCATCAGCACCAATATGCTTTTAGTTTAGGCAAAAATATAGGGGTTTGGATGAATTCTTCAGAGAGAAAAAAAATTTCCTACAGTTAATTAAAAATTAGGTAAAGTTGGTTGATAATACAGGGGTAAACAGAAACTATGACTATGCATCACAAACTAAACGAAGCCTTAAACCAAGGTCGTTGCCTGAAAGTAATTAGTGGCTTAAATACTTTTGATCCCCAGAAAGTTGCTGCTGTAGTCAAAGCAGCTTCACGGGGTGGAGCGACTTTTGTCGATATTGCCGCCTCCCCCGATATAGTTAGATTGGCACGAGGGTTAACGGATTTACCAATTTGTGTTTCTGCTGTAGAACCAAAGCAGTTTGTTATTGCTATCCAAGCTGGCGCTGATCTGATTGAAATTGGTAACTTTGATAGCTTTTATGCTCAGGGTAAGTGGTTTGATGCTTCCGACGTATTAGCACTGACCATTGAAACCCGTAAATTACTACCTAATATAACATTATCAGTAACTGTTCCCCACATTCTAAAGTTAGATCAGCAAGTAGAACTAGCGGCAGAATTAGTCAAAGCAGGTGCCGATATTATTCAAACTGAAGGGGGTACCAGCAGTAAACCTCGCTCCGCTGGCACCTTGGGTTTAATTGAAAAAGCGGCACCAACCTTGGCAGCTGCCTATGAAATTTCTCGTGCTGTCTCAGTACCAGTGTTGTGTGCTTCCGGATTATCCAGTGTGACCGTTCCCATGGCCATTGCTGCTGGTGCTGCTGGTGTTGGTGTTGGTTCCGCTATCAATCAGTTAGATAGCGAAGTGGCAATGGTAGCAGCGGTTCGCAGCTTGGTAGGAGCCCTGGAAGGTGTCAAGGGTCAAGGGGTTAAGGTTTGAAGGTTTGAAGGTTTGAAGGTTTGAAGGTTTGAAGGGTTGAAGGGTTGAAGGTTGAAGGGTTGAAGGGTTGAAGGTTTGAAGGGTTGAAGGTTGAAGGTTGAAGGTTGAAGTTTTGAAGGGTTGAAGGTTGAAGGTTTGAAGGGTTGAAGGGTTGAAGGTTGAAGGTTGAAGGTTGAAGGGTTGAAGGGTTGAAGGTTGAAGGGTTGAAGGTTGAAGGGTTGAAGGTTGAACGCGATCGCGTGGCCAAAGGCCAAGGTTAAATGTTAGATGGTTGAACGCGATCGCGTGGCCAAAGGTCAAGGTTAAATGTTAGATGGTTGAATGTTAACATTTAACCTGTTAACCTTAAACCTATTAACCTTAAACCTATTAACCTTAAACCTATTAACCTTCAACCTGTTAACCTTCAACCTTCAACCTTCAACCTGTTAACCATCAACCTGTTAACCTTCAACCTTCAAACTAAACAATCCTTCAATCCATAAACCACCTGTTGCTGTTCCTCAATGGTAAGTTCTGGGAACATTGGCAAGGACAATACTTGATGGCAGACTTGCTCAGCAACTGGAAACTGACCGATGTGATAGCCTAAGTCTTTGTAGACTGGCTGCAAGTGTAACGGCAGGGGGTAATAGACCATAGAACTAATACCTGCCTGCTTTAATTTTTGGCGCACCTCGTCCCGATAGTTGCTATTGCTGCTATCTTGAGTTAGGCGAATGGTGTACTGGTTCCAGACACACTGTCCCCCAGGGGTTTCCCGAGGCAGGATTATCTCAGGTAATGGCTCCAATAACTGGTGATACCGGGTTGCTACCTGACGACGGGCATTGTTCCAACCATCGAGATAGGGTAGCTTTACGTTGAGAATAGCGGCTTGTAGGGCATCTAAACGGCTGTTGATACCATTGACTTCATGGTAATAACCAGAGGATCTGCCGTGGTCTCGCAGCATCCGTATTGAGGCCGCAACAGTTTTGTCATTGGTGGTTACCGCACCACCATCCCCACAGGTTCCCAGATTCTTGGTGGGATAGAAGCTAAAACAACCAATATGTCCAATACTGCCAACCTTTTTTCCTACCCATTCAGCACCAGTCCCTTGGGCGCAGTCTTCAATGACTGCAAGACAATGAGTCTTGGCGATATCCATCACAGCAGTCATATCCACTGGCTGTCCGAATAGGTGAACTGGTATAATTGCTCTAGTATTATGGGTAATTGCTTTCTCAATCTGATTGAGATCGATATTAAAGGTTTCGGGATTGATATCGACAAAGACTGGGGTAGCACCAACTTCAGCAATTACTTCAGCGGTAGCGATGAAGGTGAATGGTGTGGTAATTACCTCATCACCAGGTCTGATATCTAAAGCTCGCAGGGCGAGATAGAGAGCGTCTGTGCCAGAGTTACATGCAATGCATTCCAGGGTACCGGTGTAAGCGGCAAACTGTTGCTCAAAGTGCTCTACCACTGGACCACCAATATAACGTCCAGAAGAAAGAACGTCACCGACAGCAGCACTGACTTGTTCTCCAATAACTTGGTACTGCCGTTTTAAGTCAAGAGGGGGTATAGTATTCACTTGTTCCTCACACCTTTAATTGCTTTCAATTAAAACAGAATTTTTCGCAAAAAGGGTTCAAATTTAACCTGTAGCGTAATTTTTGCTCCTGGCCTTGAAGGTTATCTGGTTGAAGGTTATCTGGTTGAAGGTTGAATGGTTGAAGGTTGAATGGTTGAAGGTTGAAGGTTGAATGGTTGAAGGTTGAATGGTTGAATGGTTGAAGGTTGAACGCTGAATGGTTGAAGGTGAGATGGTGAGATGGTGAGATGGTTTGAAGCTGGGATGCTGGGATGGTTGATGGTTCAAAACTAGTCTTCAACCTGTTAACATTCAACCTGTTAACATTCAACCTATTAACCTTGGCCAATAGGCCACGCGATCGCGTTCAACCTGTTAACCTTCAACCTGTTAACCTTCAACCTGTTAACTTTCAACCTGTTAACTTTCAACCTGTGAACCTTGAACCTGTGAACCTCCAACTGCCATCACAATTAACAAACGATCTGACACAATGGATTAAAACAAATTAGCTGTGGTGGTTGGTGGATTCTTTAATTGAACTCGGTCTGAGCGATTTAGCTTGGGGATTGGGCATGATGGCGATCGCAATTGGTTTATCCAGCTGGCAAAGGCTGGGTTTGGAAGTTCAACTAGCGATCGCAACTGGCCGAACTATCATACAACTCATGGTTGTGGGATACGTGCTGGCTGTGATTTTTGCCTTAGATCACCCGATCCCTGTTTTAGCTATCTTAATGGTAATGCTGACTATTGGTACGATTACTGCCCGCAATCGGATTAGTAACCACAAGATACCGAGATTGTTACCAATAGTATTCAGTTCCCTGTTCTTCAGTACAGCATTGACCTTAGTCTATACAAATCTATTGATGATTCAACCAGAACCTTGGTATTCACCCCAGTACCTGATTCCCTTAGGAGGTATTGTGCTGGGCAATGCCATGAATGGGGCTGCGATCGCAGGGGAACGGCTAGTTAGTACTATTAGCAAGAGCACTCTGGAAATCGAAACCCATTTAAGCTTAGGGGCAACGGGACAACAAGCAGTAGCCGGTTACCGTAAGGATGCGATTCGGGCTGGGTTGATTCCTACTCTTAACTCCATGATGGTAGTGGGATTGGTTACTTTACCAGGAATCATTACAGGTCAATTGTTAAGTGGTATTGAGCCCTTGAATGCTGCTTCCTATCAGATATTAATTATGTTTATGCTCGCATTTACTAATTTGATCGCAACCTTATTGATAACCTATGGGTTGACACGGCAATTTTTTAATCAGTCTGAGCAATTAACGATATAGCATTTATCAATTGGGTGAGGTACACAGTCACGGGGTTAATCTTAGTAGGGAGTCAAGGTAATAAAATTGAGTGTACCTCATACCCATTATTCTTGAGGCAATTGAGCAAATTCTTCTGAATAGACTTCAATCACCATATCTGGATCATCACGCTCAGCAAGCGATCGCATAACCTGACCCAACAATACCGGTTTGGATACACCAGCTTCCGGATGGATAATCGTCCGGGCTCGAATCGTTAACTGGTTATTTGCGCCACCGAGGCGTCCATAGGAATAAAAATTACTAGCAGCTTGGCGCAGTGTTGCTTCTACTTCCGACTCTGTCGCAGTAGGGGACAAAGCAATGACTATTTGGTTGCCACCATTATCGTAGACTACAGTATATCGGATTGCCCCTGGAATGCTAGTACGGGTAAAGGGTACTAAGGATAACGAGAAAAGGCTAGCTGTTAGCACCAGCATAAACCCAGTGACTCCCACAAGGCGAAACCGGAGGCCCCATTTGAAGATAAAACCAATTATAGCAATCAAGCCACAGGCTAAAGTCAGAATACCTGCCCATTGAGTGTAGATCAGAAAATCAGCTGTTGTTGGCATAGTTTAGAGAATTGGTAATAGGTAATGGGTAATTGCTAATGAGTAATTGGTAACTGACCGGTGACCGAACTAGACTTGAGTACATTAGGAGGTTGAGCAATACCTGTGCAAGAGGCTGTGCCTGATAATGGTTAATCCCAATGGGAAAATTGATACAACAATTGGTACAACAGTAGAACAACTGACCGATAGGTTTAATTCTCCTTTTTCCATTGTCCATTTTCAAGCACTATATTAGACTGCTATGCTAAGAGCCGGAATTGTTGGACTGCCCAATGTAGGCAAATCAACCTTATTTAATGCCCTAGTTGCCAATGCCAAGGCAGATGCTGCGAATTTCCCCTTTTGTACCATTGAGCCGAATGTCGGTGTAGTTGCTGTCCCAGATCAGCGGTTGCAGGTTCTGGCAAAGATTTCTGAATCTGATAAAATCGTGCCAACTCGGATTGAGTTTGTGGATATTGCTGGTTTAGTCAAGGGAGCCAGTAAAGGGGAAGGCTTGGGTAACCAGTTTTTAGCCAATATCCGAGAAGTCGATGCTATTGTCCATGTGGTGCGCTGCTTTGATGATGATGACATCATCCATGTTTCCGGCTCCGTTGACCCAGCTCGGGATATTGAAGTCATTAATTTAGAATTAGCCTTAGCGGATTTAGGGCAAGTTGAACGCCGGATTGAGCGTACCCGGAAGCAAGCTCGTAGTAACAAAGATGCCAAGATGGAACTTGATGCCTTGGAAACCTTGAGTGCTGGGTTGAATGAAGGCCAATTAGTGCGCCAGATTAGTTTAACAGAAGAAGAAGCCGAGTCAGTCAAGCAATTGGGGTTACTGACCAGTAAGCCAGTTATCTATGCCGCTAATGTATCTGAAGATGACTTAGCCACTGGTAATGACTGGGTCGAGCAAGTGCGGCAAATTGCTGCTACCGAAGATGCTCAAGTGGTAGTGGTTTCTGCTCAAGTAGAATCAGAACTAATTGAGTTACCTGAGGAAGAGCGAGAGGATTTTCTTCAGTCCCTTGGTGTGGAAGAAGGGGGATTAAAATCTTTGATTGGTGCTACCTACGAATTGTTGGGCTTACGTACCTTTCTCACCACTGGTCCCCAGGAAACCCGGGCCTGGACTATTACTGCTGGTATGAAAGCCCCCCAAGCGGCTGGGGTAATTCACACGGATTTTGAGCGAGGCTTTATTCGAGCAGAAACCATTGCTTATGGAGATTTGGTAGCTGCTGGCGCGATGACGGCTGCTAAGGAAAAAGGGTTAGTTCGCTCAGAAGGTAAAGATTATGTTGTGCAAGAGGGAGATGTGATGCTTTTCCGCTTTAATGTTTAAGTAGTGGTGCTCTAGGGGGTTATACCCATGGATATTGTTAGTCTTTTAATTGCATGTTTGGTTACTGCCATCAGTTTGTTGATCATTTCCAAACTCCCAACTGGTGTCGAGATTGATAGTTTTGGGAAAGCATTGGTTTCAGCAGTGGTGTTCGGTATTCTCAATGCCCTATTGAAACCAATCCTGGATGTTTTAGCTCTTCCTCTTACTATCTTGACTCTTGGGGTTTTTGCTGTTGTGGTCAACGCCATTATTTTTGGCTTAGCCGCTGCTTTGGTAACGGGATTCCGACTGCGCTGGGGATTTTGGAGCGCTTTGATTGGCGCAATTGCCCTTGGTTTCGTGAATTCTTTGATCTATAAGCTGCTCGGAACCTTGACTTGATTGTTGGTTACTAACAAGTAAACACAACAGGGCAAAAGGAGAAAAAAACTCTAACTCCTTGTCTTGTAAGCACTACACGGATATAAAAACACTGAACACGGATAATAAATGACTATTTTATCTGTGCATCTGGGTTAAACCATCCGTGTAGTCTTCATTTGTCTTGAAATATCCACGCCCTACTCCCTACTCCCTACTCCCTACTCCCTACTCCCTACTACTTTATACCTCACCCAATTGAGAACTACTATATGAATTCAATCGCACCAGCAGTCTACATCATCGGTGCTGGACCAGGGGCTCCAGACTTATTAACTGTCAAAGCCTTGAAAATACTCCAAAAGGCAGATGTTATTATAGTGGCAGATTCTCTAGTGCCCAAACAGATGTTAGAGAGTGTTCGTGCTGATGCCGAAATTATTCGCTCTGGCAACAAAACCCTGGAAGAGATTGTGCCACTGATGATTGAACGAGTGCGATCGCATAAATCTGTGGTCAGGCTACACTCAGGAGATTTGACTCTATATAGTGCTATCCACGAGCAAATGCAAGCTCTCTCAGAAGCCTCTATTCCCTTTGAACTTATCCCAGGCATCAGCGCCTTTCAAGCAGCAGCAGCACAACTTGGTGTTGAGCTAACTATACCGGGACTAGTACAAACGATTATCCTGACTCGGATTAGTGGTCGTGCTTCTGCAGTGCCCGACTCAGAAGAATTAGCATCCCTAGCTGCCCATCAAGCTAGTCTGTGTCTCTATCTCAGTGCTCGTCATGTAGAAGCCGCTCAAGCCAAACTCCTAAAACACTATTCTGCCGATACACCAGTAGCTGTTTGCTTTCGCATTGGTTGGCCAGATGAAAAAATCTGGCTAGTTGACCTTGAAAACATGGCAGCAACGTCTCACGAGCACAATTTAATTCGGACAACCCTTTACTTAATCAGTCCAGCACTAAAAACCGCTTTAAACCCTGATAGCCTTAAAACCCGTTCCCGTCTCTATCATCCTGAGCACTCTCACCTATTTCGTCCTCAGCCCTCTATTGGATAAGATATATAATACAAAGTTAATTTTTGTATGGAAGTGTGAAGGAACTTAATTGCCCAAAGTGTACAGGAAAATTAGAGCCAGTTACCTGCCATGACATTGAAGTAGACCGCTGTGTTAACTGCAAAGGCATTTGGTTTGATTCCCTTGAAGCAGAAATACTCAAAAAGATTAAAGGTTCTGAGAATCTAGATATTGGAGACCCGGAAATTGGCTCTGAGCTGAATCAGATCAATGATGATATTTACTGTCCCCGCTGCGGAGCTAAAATGGTCCGGATGCTTGATATTGATGAGTACAGCATCTGGTACGAAAAATGTTTTGAATGCCACGGGGTTTGGCTAGATGCTGGGGAATTCAGGCAGTATAAGCATAATTTTCAGCCCAGAGGTGTCCTACATCGAGTTAAACGCATGTTTAGACCCCAAAAGGACATCCCCAATCCTGTCTTTTAAACGCCAAAATTTTGTACACTAATTGCCATTGACCGTTCGCGCAGCGATGCAGCGCGGTCTTGGGGGAAACCCCCATGAGCGACTGCATCAAGACAGCGTCGGGCTTTGGCCAAAAGGTCACGCTACGCGAACGCTAAGAACTTAGGGAGAAAGACTCGTGTTAGACGAACAAGCGAAAAAGACCATGCTGCGCAAAATTCCCCATGGTCTATATATCTGTGGGGTCAGGGATGGTGAAGAAACAATCAACGGCTTCACGGTCAGCTGGGTGATGCAGTCTTCTTTCAAACCGCCACTAATCGTTAACTGTGTTAAACAAGATACTGGCTCCCACGGCATCATTAAGAAAACAGAGGTATTTGCCCTAAGCTTCCTCGATAGTGGGCAAAAAGATATGGCAGCAAAATTTTTCAAACCCCAAAGTCGCGTTGGTAATAAGTTTGCTGATGTAGAATTTTACTTCGGAGAGGTAACTGGTTGTCCGATTATTTCTGACTCCCTCGGTTATGTAGAATGCCAGGTCAGAGGGAGTGTGGAAGAAGGCGATCACACAGTATTTGTTGCTGAAGTTGTTGGTGCTGGCATTCATCGGGAAGGAGATCAGTTGTTACTGGAAAGCACTGGTTGGCAGTATGGCGGTTAGAGCTATCAGCAATCAGCAATCAGCAGTCAGTTGCGTAGGGTGCGTTAGGGGCGGGCTTGCCCTCATGTTTTACCTCTTCGCGCCGACAGCCCGCCCCGTAACGCACCACCCAAGGACCCGCTGACCACTGACCACTGACCGCTGAAAATTTCAACTGTTCAAAACCTCAACAACTAGAGTGTGATATCAAAACTATGCCGCTAATTAAAGTCCAAACTTCCATTGATGCTCCAGAATCAGCAGCGGTTGAAGGGTTGCTGAAAAGCCTTTCCGGAAAACTAGCCGAGCATGTGGGAAAACCAGAAGCTTATGTGATGACAGCGTTTGAGCCTGGTTTGGCTATGACGTTTGCTGGTAGCTTTGACCCAGTTTGCTATGTGGAAATTAAAAATATTGGCACCATGAAGCCAACTCAAACTAAGGCCATGAGTCAGGATTTTTGCAAGACGATTAATGAGACCTTGGGTGTAGCACTCAACCGAATTTATATTGAATTTGCTGATGCCCAGAGACATATGTGGGGTTGGAATGGGTCAACCTTTGGTTAGACCTTAGACCTGGCTCAGCTGACCTTAAAGTCAGAAATCGTCTCAATCCATACCCGTGCTCCACAGTGTAGGGGGCTATCTGGGCGATACATGACCCGACAGGGGCCATTGACTTCTACGGTATGACCGTAAGTGTTATTAGAACCTCGTTTGACCGTAATCACCGGATTCCGTTCGCCAGTTTTGTGATTTTGGCGAATCACTTTCTGGTTCACGTGGATCACAGCTTTAGTGTAATTTGTACGCTTTGACCAATTCCGCTTTGGTCCACGAGTGCCAGGGGTAACCACGGGCATGCCATCAAATAAGGGAATCACCCAAGTTCTACCGACTTTATAAGCACCTTTAACTCTGCCCTTGCTCAACAGGAAACGGACGCGAGTAGCAGAGATACCTAGTAATTCAGCGGCTTGTGCGGTAGAAATCATCATGGCGAAAAACCGTTGTGTTTACGATACTATTTATAGTAACACGATTTTTTAAAAGATGCAAGTGGGTGCTGTGGGTGTTTAAAAAAACTATTGCATTCACACTATGGGGGCTATAAGTGGTTAACGTGGAGAGTTAGAAAAACTATTGCATTCACACTATGGGGGCTATAAGTGGTTAACGTGGAGAGTTAG
>NZ_CEYLVT010000052.1:0-15765 GCF_982860115.1 Moorena sp. | reverse complement strand
AAAAACTATTGCATTTGCGCCAGGGGTGATTTAGGTGGTGTAGGTGTTTTTAAAAAAAACTATTGCATTGTCACAATTAAACTGCTTGACCCGGTAGGTGAAATGGACATCTTGGTGGAACAGGCATCTTGCCTGTTTCATTCCCAGGCGCAACATCTCCCCGATTCCCGATTCCCGATTCCCTGTTCCCTGTTCCCTCAATAAAAAAAATTCGGTCAAGTTCTGGTTAATTCCAATCCTTGACCGAATTATTTCTTGTAATAGTCAATAGCCCTAGGGTTTTTGACTATGTGTTCACAAAATCAACAACATACCAACTTAGCTTTGATACTTTAGACGTCGTACTTTCTCCTGAGTTTTGACCTGTCGCTAGGGATTGGAATCCCTAGCAAGTTGCTATCTTAATCTATCAACAGATATCGACTCAATATACTGATAACCTCTCCAGAATTTCCGGTAGGTTGAGGAGCGCTCCACTCATGAACTTGTGCATAGCCACGGCTATAAAGATTATAGATTGTGACCCGCACGGTTTTGGGAGAACCGATCAATATATGTTTGATTGGCTCGCGTCCTGGCTGCCCTTGGCCAGATAATTCAGGGAAATTAGGATTGTTGGGATTATACTCAAAGTTTGGCAGAAAGTTTTCGATGTCCATAATGTTTTTTGTTGTTTGTTTTTGTGACATTTTTATGTTAATAAAAAATTATTAAATTTGTCAAGTATTTTTCAGATTTTTTTTTTGGAATATTTTTTTTATTGGGGGGGTATTAGTGAAATATTTTAGATTATTTTTTTTGTTTTTTTAGCTTAATTTAGGAGTAGCGATCGCTTTTAGCGGAAGCGAAGCTTCATCGCGTTTTTTTAAAGAGCGTTTTTTCGGGTATATTTCAGAGCGTTTCCGTAGCGGCTATTTTAGAGCATCGCGTTTTTGGTCGGGATGATAAATTAGGGGTTAGGTATTAGATTTGGTAAATGCGATAGCGTATTTGTTCGGGATAATAAATTAGGGGTGAGGTATTAGAGTTTGAAAATGCATTCGCGTAGCGTGACATGCAGGTCAATCGCTTAGGGGCTCAGAGCATCGCATTTTTTTTTCGTGATGATAACTTAGGTAAATGTAGCGTTAATAATTGTAAAAAAAAACACATTTTTTTACCTATTTACTGCTCCCTCCTCCCTACTCCCTCCTCCCTAAAACCTATAATAAAATATCTCACCCAATTTAAACCTGATATACTATAATAAATAATATCTAAACTAAAACATTGTGTGAGGTAGTCGTGGCGTTGGACTTACTGAGCGAAATCTACAGTTCCTTTAACCCTTTTGAGCCTCCACTCAAAAAGGCGTATGTTGACTGTAAAGACGTTCGTGGGGATTGGAAGGTTACTCGAGAGTTAGGACGAAAAATCACGCGCTCTAAGCAGCCAACATGCCAGCTCTACTCTGGGCTCCGAGGAGTAGGTAAATCTACTGAACTTTTACAGCTAAAAGAGTATTTAGAAAACCATAAGTATTTTGTGGTTTACTTTGCCGCAGATCACGAAGATATTGAACCCCAAGATGCTGATTATGCAGATATTATCTTTGCTTGTACTCGCCATTTGGTAGAAGCCATTAAGCTTAAAGAGCATAATCCATTACTAAATTGGATGAAAGATCGTTGGGAATCCTTTAAGGATATTGCCCTGACCGAGGTAGCGTTTGATGGGTTAAGTTTAGAAGGGCAAATCTCCCAGTTTGCCAAGATTACTACTAACCTTAGGGCAACACCAGATAAAAGGCGTGAACTCCGCCAAAAAATCAACGCCAATACTCCGTCTCTAGTAGAAGCCCTCAACGACTTTATCCAGGAAGCTCAAAAGTCCTTGTCTGCTAAAAGTCGAGGAATTGTATTGATTGTTGACAACCTTGATCGCATGGCAGAAACCCAAGAAATAGGGAAACCAAGTAACTATGATGAAATTTATCTCAATCGCAGTGAAATGTTACGAGGATTAGCTTGTCATGTAATTTATACTGCGCCAATAGCCATGGTGTATTCAGGACGAGCCACTCAGCTCGCCAATAATTACGATGAAACTGATGTATTGCCAATGATCATGGTTTGCAATCCAGACGGAACAGAAAATCAACTAGGACTACAAAAAATGAGGGAATTGATCTGTCGTCGGATTGCCCTGATCGAACCCAACTTGCTTCAAACCCTAGAAGGGACAGTAGATGGGCTAGATTTTCCCCCAGTATTTGATCACCCTGAGACGTTAAAGAATCTTTGTCTAATGAGTGGTGGACATGTCCGAAACTTGATGCAATTAATCCAGAAAGCGATTGACTGGACAGATGAACTACCGATTACTGAAGAAGCGGCAAAGCGAGCGATTGACAAAGCACGAGAGACCTACCAGAAGACCGTACAGGAGACTGAATGGGAAATTATAGCACGAGCATGTCTTCTCAAACAGGGATATATTAATAATGATGTTGATCATTTACGTTTGTTGTTGAAACGCTGCCTCTTGGAATACCGATATTATGATCAAAACAAAAATCTACAGATTTGGCGTAACGTTCACCCACTAATCGAAGGGATTCCAAGATTTCAATATGAACTTGCGAGGGTTAGAGCTTTATGAATCTTGCTAAGTCATCTAACGATAGTCAACCCTCTAGGGAAGAGATTTACCAAGCCTTTTTGCGATCGCTAAGGCGACGGAGGGGATTTGGGATTGTGTTCATGCAATGTCCTCCAGCGGAGGCTAAGCGGATCATTGGGCGAGTGCATCAGGATTTACCCCAGAAGCAAATAGCAACCTTAACATTAACCGAGCCCATTGATAATCTTTATGATCGTGTTAAAAATATTCTAGACCGCGATCAATTGACTATTCTCTTCATTCAAGGTCTCGAAAAATCTTTAGAACCTTATATCAAGCCAGGATATGGCGGAGACGGGGATTACTACAATCTTGATACTGTCCCTACCATCTTGAGCCACTTAAACCAACGGCGAGAGCTATTTAGAGATCATTTCAAAACTCTTTGCTTCGTTTTTGTGTTGCCAGCGTTTGCTATTAAATACTTTATTCGCCGTGCTCCTGATTTCTTTGATTGGAGTGCAGGTGTTTTTGAGTTTTATGTAGACAAGGTAGACGTTACTGCTACAACAGAAATGTTAGTTACTAACGGAGAGCATCAGATAAATGTTACTAACTATGTTCAGATCGGTGAAACCATCTACACTGACCTTGAGCTAAGTGATTTACGACGGTCTCAAGGGGAGCAACTTGTTGAATCTAAACAGTTTGATGAAGCCTTGAGTTATTATGAGGAAGCACTACAACTTTATCGAAAGTTAGGTTATCAAGCCGAAATAGCGAGCACCTTAATAACAATAGGTAATGTGTTTCAGGGCTTGGAGCACTATGATCAAGCACTATTTTATTATCGAGAAGCTGTAGCTATTTCTGAACAGATAAATAATCACGTTAGTCAAGCAATTGCCTTGGGGGGATTAGGGGAAACCTATTTGTCTTTGGGTGATTACCAACAGGCAATTGACTATCTTAAAAAAGCTTTGACCATCCAACAGCAGATTGATGATGCTAAGGGCGAAGCCTCCTTATTAGCTAATTTGGGGAATAGTTATCAATCCTTAGGCCAGTATACACGAGGGATTGACTATTTTCAACGGGCTTTAAGAATCCAAAGGGAAATTGGCGATCGCAAGGGTGAGGCAGCTTCGTTAACTAGCTTGGGTAATGCTTACCGAGCATTAGCACAATATCAACTAGCGATTGAGTATTTTCAACAGGCTTTAGCAATCCAAGATGGGATTGGTGACTCCTACGGTAAAGTAGATTCTTTAAGTAGTTTGGGGAGACTATTCTATTCCCTTAAGCAGTATGAGCAATCCATAGCTGCTTATGATACGGCAATCAAGATTTACCAAGAATTGGAAATTGATAAAACGGCTTTCTTTAGTCAGCTTCTATTTAATAGAGGTAATGCTTTAAAGAGTATAGGACGGTTAGAGGAGTCAATCAAGAGCTACGATCAAGCCATTGAAATTGAACCAAACTCAGATGAAGCTTGGTCTGAGCGCCAGGATGCTCTAGCTCAGTTGGGACGATTAACGAAACCCTTGCCAATTTTAGCCAATTGGGCAATCCCGAAAATAGGGGAATCGTTGTTGGGGATTGTTTCAGAAAAAGGGTGGGATAGCTTCACTCAAGGTCTGAATCAAACTGATGTCGAAAAAGCCATCAAAGCTGGAGCAGAAGCGGTTAATAAATGGGAAAAACAACTCCCTGAACAACAGCGCTTATTTTTTAACGCTCCCCCAGATGGCTGGAATAGAGTTAAGAGTTTTTTACGCAACTATTTTACTAATTCGGCTGTTTTGGCGGAATTACAAAAACCCTTAATTAATCAAGGTAAGCCAGACCGGGATATTTTAATCACAGTATTTCAACAGCAAGCTGATGCGAAAAATATTCAACTAAATCAAGACAGTCTCAATCCTTGGATGGAGACATTTGTTAATGATTATTTTAAGCAAACTGCTACTTATATAAAGTATCAGGTGGCTAAACAGGATTATTGTCAACAGTTAGCTAACTGGTTTGATGATGTTAAATTTGCTGGCATTGCTGTGGCTGGGCAAGAGGTAGAAAAATCTGAGAAATTAGCCCAGATTTTTGTAATGCCAGATGTGGTGGAAGAGGTATCAAATCCTAGCGCTTTGGAATTGGAGCGGTTAACAGCGGAAAGTGGTGAAAAACCAGAAAGGGCGCTGTTGGAAAAGACAACTGGCAGGAAATTTTTGGCTGATCAGTTATTGACTCAAAATCAGTCGAGACGAGTGGTGATATTGGGTGCGCCAGGCTCGGGAAAAACCACCTTGATGAGTTTTTTTGCGGTAATGTTAGCTCAGAGTAAGCCTGAGGTTTTGGGGTTAGATGGTGATACCGACTGGCTACCGATTTTAATTAGGATGCGAGATTTGGCCAGATATCCAGATCAAAGCCTGATCGACTATGCCCGGATGTTTGCTGAAAAAACCATGGCCGTCAAACCCTTACCAGAAGGATTTTTTGACCATTGGTTGTCCGATGGTAGAGCGTTAATATTGCTTGATGGTTTAGATGAAGTAGCAGAAGACGCTAAACGGTATGCTGTGGTCAGGCGCATCAATAATTTTTTAGGACAGTTTCACAGAAATCGGGCGATTATTACCTCTCGCCCGGCTGGTTATCGACGGGACTTTTTCAGCACTGAGGACTTTCCCCACTATCAAATCGAACCCTTTGATGACCATAAAATTTCGACCTTTATTGATAACTGGTATAGTAGTAGGTTTAAAGACCAAGCAGAAGCCGAAAGGCGCAAGCAGAGTTTACGAAAGGTTCTGGATGATAATGACCGGATTACCATGTTGGCACGGAATCCGTTATTGTTGACAATTATTGCCTTGATTCATCGGTATCAAGCGGTATTGCCCAAGGAACGCTATAAACTTTATGACAAGGCAGTGGAAACGTTGTTAACCTCTTGGGATGCTAATAAAGAGTTAAGTAGTGATAAGTGGTTGACCTATTTGGGTTTGGATGATTTACGCCGGTTGATGGAATGGTTGGCTTATTGGATTCATACCCAGGGCAATGTTGAAGATAACGACAGTGGCACCCTAATAGACCCAGATGAGTTGATTGATCAGTTGAGTCAGCAGATTAAGACCTTGAAGCACGTGCAGTTGTATCAAGCCAAGGAAGAGGCGAAACGGTTTGTGGAGTTGATTCGGGAGCGCACCGGTTTGTTGAATGAGCAGGGGCAAGATTGTTATGGGTTTGTCCATAAGACCTTTCAGGAATATTTGTGTGCCCAGGAGATTAACTATCAGGCGGATAATGAGGGGGATTTTGAGATTGTTTTGAATCAGATTCGGGAGCATTTGCATAACTCCCATTGGCACGAGGTGTTACTATTGCTAATAGCACAACAAAAACCGAAAAAGGCAGCAAGGGCGATTCGGGCGGTATTGAATAATACTAGTAAATACGAGCAGTGGTTGCATCGGGATTTGTTGTTTGCTGGTAATTCTTTGGCAGAAGACCCGAAAAATTTGCGGGGTACTGATAGTGGGTTGGTGCAAGAGATTTTGGAGCGGTTAGTTGAGTTGGAAGTGAGTAGTGAGGAGCGGGTTGGGGAGAGGGTTTATGAGCAGGTCTTTCAGGTGATTTGCAATTTGTATGAAACGGATTTTGAGGCACAGGTATTGGAATTGTTGAAAGAGCGATTGGATCGGATTGATGAGGAACGATTGCTGAAATATCGAGCCGAATTAGGGGAAAAGGATGAGGTAATTACAATATTGCTAGCACGGCTTCAGGATGAGAATTCTGATGTGCGTAGCAAGGCAGCCTATGTCTTGGGTAGATTGGGCAACAGCTCAGAAACTGTACTCAGTACCCTACTAGCACTGCTTCAGGATGAAAATTCTGATGTGCATCGGTGGGCAGCCTATGCCTTGGGCAGATTAGGCAACAGCTCAGAAACCGTACTCAGTACCCTACTAGCACTGCTTCAGGATGATGATTATAGTGTGCGTAGGGGGGCAGCCGATGCCTTGGCAAGATTGGGCAACAGCTCAGAAACCGTAGTCAACCCCCTAATCGCACTGCTTCAGGATGATGATTATAGTGTGCGTGAGAGGGCAGCCGTAGCCTTGGGCAATTCAGGCAACAGCTCAGAAACCGTAGTCAACCCCCTAATCGCACTGGTTCAGGATCCGGATTCTGATGTGCGTGTGGCTGCAGCCTATGCCTTGGGCAAATTGGGCAACAGCTCAGAAAGTGTAGTCAGCGCGCTCCTAGCAATGCTTCAGGATGATGAGTCTGATGTGCGTAGTAGTGCAGCCGAGGCCTTGGGCGAATTGAAAAACAACTCAGAAAACTTAGTCAGCACCCTCCTAGCACTGCTTCAAGATGATGATTGTGTTGTGCGTGGGGAGGCAGCCGAGGCCTTGGGAAATGTAGGCAACGGCTCAGAAACCGTAGTCAGTGCCCTGCTAGCACTGCTTCAAGATGATGATTGTGTTGTGCGTGGGGAGGCAGCCGAGGCCTTGGGAAATGTAGGCAACAACTCAGAAACCGTAGTCAGTGCCCTCCCAGCACTGCTTCAGGATCACGATTCTGAGGTGCGTGGGGAGGCAGCCTATGCCTTGCTTGAATTGGGCAACAGCTCAGAAACCGTAGTGAGCACCGTTCTAGCACTGGTTCAGGATGATGATCTTGTTGTACGTGCGGAGGCAGCCGAAGCCTTAGGCAATTTAGGCAACAGCTCAGAAACCGTAGTCAGTACCCTCCTAGCACTGCTTCAGGATCACGATTTTGAGGTGCGTGGTAGGGCAGCCCATGCCTTGGGCAAATTGGGCAAAACATCCAATCATATTCTCCCCACTGTGATTGAATGGATTGAACAACACCAGGATTCAGACTATGTGGGCAGTGGTATTGATGTGCTGTGGGATTTGGTTGTAGGTAGGGAGTAGGGAGCAGGGAGGTGTGGGGTGTGGGGTGTGGGGAGCGAGTAGACTAGAAACTGGATTGGCTTTTGCGATCGCTCTCGATTGTAGACTAGACACAGAATTGGGTTTGCGATCGCATGCCATCAAGAGTTCATCAAGCCCAACTCCATCCTCAAGGTATTTTGTTACTGTAGACTGAGGAAACTAGTTGTACATCAGCAGTCCATGAGCTACGTCGAAAAAATCAACCATATACTCAAACCGGCTACATCTGGCAATCCTTTAGTAGTCGATCTATTTGCTGGATGTGGTGGTTTATCCCTTGGTTTCGAGGCACAGGGTTTCGAGACTCACGGTTTGGAAATGGACACTAATTGCTGTGCAACTTATCAAAAAAACTTAAGAGGTAAATGTAGTAAAGTTGTCCTAACTCCAGAAACCGAATTACCTGCTGCACCTGTGTTGATTGGTGGACCACCCTGTCAACCGTTTAGTGTAGGAGGTAAACAAAAAGGTTTAAAAGACTCAAGAGACGGTTTTCCTACGTTTATCAGTGCTGTGAAGAGGCTTCGTCCTGATATTTGGCTATTTGAAAATGTCCGTGGTCTTCTTTATCGGAACAAGTGGTATTTAGATGAAATTATTCAAGCACTTCAGTCCTTAGGTTATGTGATTGAAGTTAAGTTATTAAATGCCGTTAACTTTGGTGTTCCTCAAAACCGTGAGCGTCTGATTGTAATTGGTCATCAAGGAAAATTTGAGTTTCCGCAGTTGCTAGAGAGAAAAATAAGTGCGGGAGAAGCTTTAGGAGAAATGGCATTTCAAGCTCCTCCTGAGTCTAAGTTTCTCACACCTAGTATGGATAAGTATGTGGCCAAATATGAAAAAGCATCATCTTGTAAACGTCCCCGTGACCTACATCTAGATAAACCAGCACGAACGTTAACCTGTAGAAACTTGGCAGGTGCAACGGGTGATATGCACCGGATTAAACTACCTGATGGTAGGCGGAGGCGCTTACTGTTAAGAGAAGCAGCGCGTCTGCAAAGTTTTCCTGATTGGTTTGAATTTGTTGGTACAGAAACTAGTTGCTTTAATCAAGTTGGTAATGCCGTTTCCCCTTTATTCGCCTTCCATCTTGCTGGCATGGTTCGTAATTATTTACTCTCAAATCAAAGATTATCCTCTGATGAAATAGCACAGCACAATATTCCCATCCAGCTATCCTTACCGTTTCCCCTGTGCGTCTCTTAGAGCTAAAAAAGCTAACAGAGCAATGTACAGTAGATAGTATTTTTGTGACTGCTTTTCTTGACCGTAATACCTTCCGCCAGTTTGCTCCAGACATTGCTTGGGAAACAGAAGTCTGGATTGCTGATGCACCTGATCATTTAACGAAACTCGCTATCCATCCCCATCCCTGGGACGGGTGGGGATGGATAGCGAGACGAAAACTTACGACGATTCATGTTATAATAAAGTTGGTTGATAACCCGCCTGACTGTCTAAAAGGCTACCTAAGAGAAGAAATAGGTATACAAAGTACTAGCAGAGCTCAGGGAAGAGACTTGCCCCGGCTGGTTGGCCATAGATGCCGTAATTCCAAGGTAAGTCTGTCGCAAAGCTATACATCTGCGGGAGGCGGATGTCTGCCTGTGGACGCTGAGTAAGACCAATTCTAGCAGGCGCGCGCCTCCTAGGCCGGGTTCCCCGGCCTAGGGTCGCGCCTCTGGTTGAGGCATCGGCGGATGAAGCGGGAAACCCGAAAGACGAATAAGACCGTCCCTGAATTGACCTGAGAGGGGGAAGCCCCAAACTCAGCGATCGCGTAGCGTGACCAAAGGTCAAGCAGGTTGGGGTACTTCACTGGTGATAAATTCTTAGGTCCATACTCTGGAATTGATTGACCTTGCACTCAGCATTTTGGAACTCAGCACTGACCTAGTAGACTAGACACAGGATTGGGTTTTGCGATAGGCGTTGCCGCGCCAAAGGCGATCGCGTCGATTCTAGACTAGAAACTTGATTAGCTTTTGCGATCGCATTCCAAGGGTTTGGATCCCCCTAAATCCCCCTTAACAAGGGGGACTTTATGCTATAAAGGGGGACTTTGTGCCAAAAAGGGGGACTTTATGCCATCTCATCGAGAAATAGAGCGAGTATTACAATAGTTCCGGTAGCCTCTAATATAATCGTTAACCATATCAATCGCTTCAGGGCGCATGTTTCGTTGACGGGGAAAGTCCTTTAATACCGAAAAAACATTCTGGTAAACCGCACACCAATTCCCAATCCCTGCCCGTAATGACTGTTGTCCCCGAACCAGGCTACGGATGAAAGCAATAGAGAAATCCTCAGGATCTTTCACAACTGCTGCATCCAATAATAATAGAGCATTAGCTCGCTGAACTTGCCCCAGACTACTGCTTGATCTAGAGCGATTGGTTACTGCAACAGCACTCTCCAAAGTCGGGTCATCCATCGCTAGTAAATACCCTAGCGCTAGGGCTTCGGCTGCCGTTAACATCTCCAGGGTAATGGTTGATGGCTGCTGACTACGGCTGCGAGCAATATACTCAAGATACTGATTAGCCCTCTGGCTTGGCTCAACAGAAAACCCAAGTTGGTTAATAATCGCTGCTCGCACATCATGGGTAATATTAGGATTGCTTAGGTTTTGGAAAACCTTATCATTAAGTCCATAAACCGAGGCATATGTAATCATATCAACATCTTTATATGCCTTAGCAAAAGGAGTACTAGTTAAGGGGCTATCCGCCAACGCTACCGGAGCAGCAGTAACTATACAACCTACCACAATAGGTGTTAGTAATGGTGTAATTTTCATTAGTTATTTCTAATTTTTTGATACTTCCAAATTATCAATCGTCAAAGTTCTTTCATCATCCGCTATCTGTTCCCTGAAGTCCAGATCGATTTTAGTTGGATAACCTAAGGTAGGGTCGTAGGTAACATCAAGCTTATAATAATCCTGATCAATAGCCTTTTGGACAACATCGAATAGCTTCGAGACGGAATCATAGGTATTAAAAAATTTCCGATTAACTGGTTTGCCGCTATCAGCAGCAACAATGGAAGTCGTTTCACCATTACGGATTTCTACAACTACTGGGTTGGTGACTTCACCAATACAATAGCAAGATACCTGTAATCTATACCGGTAGTTATCTAGCTTTTGAGTTTCCCAACGTTCCTGGTTTTGTTCCAATTGCTGCTCAGGGGAAGGATCACTAGCACAAGCGGAAAGTGGCAGAATCATCACTAGTAAGCCTAACCAACAATAGCGATAGAGTCTGGAGTGTAGCGTCATAGTATTCGAGTCACGAAGTAGAGCGACCAATCATAATTCGGGATGGTTGACGAATTCCCTAGTGATTTTGTTGCCATTCTCGGTAGGGGGGCGGAGGCAAAAACTTAGTGACTCTCGTTATCTGACCCTTGATGCTCTAGTCAGATCAAGGCTTTCTGGTCTTGTAGGTATTTAACTATCCAGCCCAATGACAAAAGGAACCGCTCCATATCGACCTTTTAGGTAGCCTTTCTGTAGGGATTCATCCTCACGAACTTTGAAATCTAGTAACGAATAGAGCTTAGTGCTATTGTTACTATCTTTCTGCATCAACCATACCTGGTCTTGATTAAATATCTCTCGATCTAGGAAAGTCGTATCGTGGGTAGTAACAATCAATTGAGCATTATTTTGATTAGCTGCTTTGTCATTAAATTCCTTGATCAAATAGGTTGATATATCTGAATTCAAGCTGCGGTCTAGTTCATCAATAATTAAAATTTCTCCATTATCTAAAGCATCTATCCAATATCCTCCCATCTCAAATAATCGTTGGGTACCATCTGATTCATCCTCTAAGTCAAAGGTTATTGTTTCCTCAGATTCATTCATTTTATATAGTGCAAAAACCTTAAGAGAAACTTTGATTGATTCTGAGTCTGATTCTGATGATTCATTATTACTAGTCAGAAGGGCATTCTTTTCAACAAAATTATTTTTTTCTTTGATTAAATCATAAATAGATGGAGGTAATTTTGAATAAGTTTCAAATTTTTGAACCGTTTTACTGTCAAGCTCAATAGTTGATATACCGATATCAGCTCCCTTTATTAACTTAACGACTTTGTTCCTAAATTTTTTGTCTTCGTAACATTTTAAAGCAGTAAAATTAGATAGATTTTGGAACCTTGCTGGAATTAACTTTAACTTAGAGCTAAACCAGATAAATATCTTTCCTAACTGAGGATGGTTATTTTGGGCGGCATGAGATAAAAATAAAGAATTTGAGCTAACAAAACCCTTAATACGTTCCTTCTCGCCTTTCAGCCCTCGCCCAAAATACCAATCATACTCCTGTTCTTCTGAACTATAGTTACGCTCAAACCAAGTTTGAGGACGTCCTTTGGGATACGCGATTAGCCACTCTTCGTACACCCGCTCTTGGTCTAAGGAAAATCCGTATTGGTAGCGAATATTATCCTGAATGAAAATAATTTCAAAACAGCTCGGCTTGTTCTGGCAGTCAGCATTTAACCGAAATGGTTCGATATTCCATCTACTGCCAAGCTGCATGCCAGTGGCTGACTCTAGCACAATCTGACGCATGGTCTGGATTGCACGCACAAGATTGCTCTTTCCCGAAGCATTAGGACCGTAGACCACAGCGCTAGTGAGTAGGCGCAGAGACTTGACATTAGGCATCGGGAAACTATTGCTATTCCGCCCACTTTTTTTATTAGATGCCACCATGCTCAAGGTCTGGCGCTCCTTAAATGAGCGATAATTTTCTACGCTGAACTCAACTAGCATTACTAGGGTCTCCCATGGTTACTTAGGGATTATCCATTAATTTTGGTCAATGGTAAACCATGGTAAAGAAATGATTTAGTTGATTATAGGAAGCTAGTTAGCAGAAATGCGATCTGCGAAGCCGCGCCAAAGGCGATGAAGCGAAGCTTCCGCTAAAAGCGATCGCATCCGTTCCTTGTAATACCAATTACACCAAATATTGGTATACCTTAATCCCCTATTCCACTGCCTTACCTTATTAGTTTATCACCTTATGACATGATTACCGTATCCTCTGTAGCAAAAATAAATAAAACTATCATTATTGCTAGGCAAATATATCCATAATGGACTAACATCAACCCTACTTTAATGGCTATTTTTTTAACTTTAAATTTTATTCCTAAAAAGGAAGCTCATCATCCATTCCGAGTCTAAGTTTATTCCCGGATTTGTTAGGTAATTCAATAACACCGGCTATCAACTTCCAACAAGGGTCACCATCCTTTTTCCAATCATCAGGTCGCCAAGGCATGCTGAGACTAACCGTAACCAAACACTGATTTTCCGGTCGATACCCTAACTCTAAATACCTCACAAATACCGGGTCAGTAATACTAGCGGTCAATTCTTGTCCAAAATCTGTTACCAGTGAACCTTCCCATTTTTGTAAACCCTCACCTCTGATACCAATAGGTTGAACCAAGAATTCCACAGCTTTCACCAGTTGGAGTGTACAGCGTTGCTCTACCGGTAATGACTGCAAAAAATTCACGGTTACATAGCGCTCATTATTATGGAGAATGTATTTTTCCCTGCTACAAAACTTATTGAGATATCCAGCAGGAACTTGACCTACTCGTCGCCATTGTCCTGGTAATACCAAAAGATTTTCACACTCAAAGCCAAAGTCTGGTCCAGTTTTAGCCAAAGGAATATCTAAAATATCCAGTAACGTTGGTTCCCTTCCCGCAATTTGACGCATTGGTTTCGGAATGCGACCATCGGGTAAATCAGATACAGGACGAATCCATTGACGTTTAAGGGAATTAATTCCAGCGATACATCTCTCGCCACGCTTCCAGGAGTTAGCCAAGCAAATAATCTGAGTCATGCTGCTATCTAATCCCAAGTAAGGTTAGTTTAGACTACTGGACCGACACATCTAAAATGGTGCAATAAGCGTAGGTTGGGTTGAAGAATGAAACCCAACACCAGTAAAGCTTTGTTGGGTTTCCCTTTAGCTCAACCCAACAAACATTTTTAGGTGTGCCACGCCACTACTGACCTAGATCCCCAAATCCGGTTTAGTTATGCAACGACTTTGATATTTTTCTATGGTCTTAGCAAAGGGGATTTGGGATAAATCATAGGTGAACTATCTTTATAGTTCCCAATTTTTGACTCAGATATTCTGCTACTAAACGACGATGACAGTTATGGGGAGTAGGTTCACTACACAGCAGACAGCTACCATCTAATAAATCTGGTGATACCGTCTTTTCGATTTCACGCTCTGTAATTAATTGTAAGAACTGTTTTTCATAGGTTTCCCAATCACCATTATTTTTTTTATAGGTATTTAGGATATCCTTGGTCGGAGCCAATTCTAGACGATGTATATAGTCAATATTCCCAATTTGCTGCAAAAAGTATTCAAAATCATTGTTTTTGGTGAAACCAGCTAATTGAGATTTATTATTCAGTCTCGTATCGATAACTCGCCTTACTCCAGCATTAATCAGAAGCTCAAAGAACTGTTGAGCACTCTTTTTAGTAAACCCAATTGTAAATAAATTAATAGTTTGATTCATATCTATTACTTATGAGGTACACTCATTTTTTTTATCCCTACTCCCTACTCCCTACTCCCTATTCCCTTTGCTAGATAAGCAATAGTATCCCCTTGCCTATGATAAACTTCCTTAAGTCTATCCTCGCGAGAGCAATTGTCCCAGTTATCCATAGATGTAGCATCATCAAATAGGGAAAGTTGCTTCGGTTGTTTAATTTGGGAATCATTTAACCCATGAGAGCTTAGCAGCCTTTCTTCTAACTCCTGATGGGACTCTAAGCTGCCATCATTGAGAATATGATTAATCTCTAACCCCGATTTCACTAAATGTTGGCAGACTAAAATTGTGCGATGGCAAGTGATCGGGTCTTTTTCAGCACACATCAACGCAATTTGGTACGTTTCAGCCCCTTGAATTATCCGTTTAAGACCCGCTGAAAACAGGTCAGTGGCCGCAATTTTTTCATATAACGCTTTACCACCAACATAACAACTGAGATCAGCTGGTCTTGCCCCCAACTCCTTACCCAGAAAGACATAGCGAATTCCTGCCGACAATAGTTCAGCCTTGAGGGGGGCTTGACTAAAATGAGGTAAGTAACGGCTGTAAGGATGTGATCGCACATCAGCCACCGCCGTAATTCCATGCTGCTTCAGTAAAGCAATAAAATCCTCAATACTGAGATTAGAATGACCAATAGTGAATAATTTTCCAGTATTACTAATTGTATTAATCATTTACAAAAACCTCCCTTATATCAAGTCCGGTTGAATACCCATAATATAAGTGTATCGAAGGCAGAGGGCACCCACCCCTAACCCCTCCCAGGAGGGGAATGGCAGCTATGCTGAAGCAATGGAGTAAGGTATAAAGAAAAAAGCTGAAGCAGCAGGGTTATCCTTTAAAGTCGTCCCGCTAATAACAAAGTTGTATTATCCCCTGGGCGGCTTATAGTATTTTGTGTAGGATTAAAGGGAGTGTTACTTTAAAAGGAATCCTCCACTGTGTTGATCATTAGACACTATAAAGATAGTGACTTAAATGATGTCATGTCTTCATGGGAAAATGCATCAAAGATAGCTCATCCATTTTTAACAGAAGAATTTTTAGAACTAGAACGTTACAACATTCCGAATGTGTATTTACCCAATGCTGATACCTGGGTAGCTGAGAATGACGGACAAGTTATTGGTTTTATAGCTCTAATTGGTTCGGAAGTTGGAGCAATATTTGTACAGCCATGTTTTCAGGGCGCGGGAGTAGGCTGGGCACTCATGAATAAAGCCCAAGAACTCCATGGCAATCTTGAAGTCGAAGTATTCAAGGACAATCCGATTGGTCGTAAGTTTTATTCAAGTTATGGTTTTGAGTATTTAGAAGAAAAGCATCACGAGCCAACGGGAAAACAAGTACTTCGCTTGAAGTTTACGAAACAGGAACATTTGGCACAGCATTGAACTTAGGTACACAATATTTTTGGCAACGTCTCCCTACTCCGAAGCTGCATTCCTCCCTTAATAAGGGCAGGGCTGTTTCATTAATCAGAAGAAATAGTCAGGTTAATACTGGAGTTTAGACTATGAGAAAATGACCCAGTCTTCTTTTGAGGCTGAGATGT
>NZ_CEYLVT010000051.1:0-37480 GCF_982860115.1 Moorena sp. | reverse complement strand
AGTGCGTACTAACAGGATTGTCAGGTTTTCAATTGTTATTATGCACTGCCCACCATATCAGTATATGTAGATGTAGGGTGGGCAGTGCGTACTAACAGGATTGTCAGGTTTTCAATTGTTATTATGCACTGCCCACCAGAGGAGTAATTTTATTAAAAATCTAGTAGATGTAGGCTGGGCAGTGGGAACCAACAGGATTGTGAGGTTTTGAATTGGTATTAGGCACTGCCCACCATATCAGTATATGTAGATGTAGGGTGGACAGTGGATAGCAACAGGATTGTGAGGTTTTGAATTGTTATTAGGCACTGCCCACCATATCAGTATATGTAGATGTAGGGTGGGCAGTGGATAGCAACAGGATTGTGAGGTTTTGAATTGTTATTAGGCACTGCCCACCAGACCAGTAATCTTATTAAAAATCTAGACAAAAAACTCCTATTTTAGAGTTATTTAATGTCGGTATGTCGGGGAGCATGTCACTTTTTAACTTAGGTACATAGATCCCCCCTAACCCCCCTTAAAAAAGGGGGGAATTAGATTCAAAACTCCCAATTCCCGATTCCCCATTCCCGATTCCCGATTCCCGATTCCCGATTCCCCATTCCCCATTTCCTAATAAAAAAAAATTTCTAAAATCCCTTGACAATATATTTATTTATTGATAAATTAATAATGCAAACAAACTCAAGAGATAATTTCAGATGAGTAACAATTTTCCTCCTTCCGACAACCAAGGTGCCTTACCCAAGAAAGCGAAGCTCCTTTTGATCGGTTGTCCTGAAAAGGTTCGCAAAACAATTAATGCGATTTATTCCCTGAAGTATGCCAAGCCGGACGAGTGGAGCACTCCGGAGCCGACCGGAAAGCCTGGTGAGGTTATGACCTTTTTGATTCGATACTTTTACGTAGATTAAGATAGGAGTTTGCCAGGGTTGCCCCCTGGCAAATCAGGAATTGTCAAGGATGTTTGGTGAAGGAGGGTGAAGCAGCATGAAGCAAAATGAGTTGGGATGTTATTGCTTTCCAGCAGTTGCTGACTAACTCGGGAATCATGCCATAATTGAGGTCTGAAATTATCGATTTTGAGCTGTACTTGTGGAAGGTTAAAGTACAGAATTCGGTCAAGGATTGGGGTTAACCCAAACTTGACCGATTTTTTTTTAGGAGTTGGGAGTCGGGAGTGTGGGGAGGCTGGGGAGATAGGGAGATAGGGAGATAGGGAGATAGGGAGTCGGGAATCGGGAGTCGGGAATCGGGAGTCGGGAGTGTGGGGAGAGTGGGAAGTGTAACGTCTATGTTAACGGTTGTTATTACAGAGCCTGCGCCCTACAATAATAAGCGGTAACAAAAATGTGAGCCAGCTGCAATTCCCTCTAGATCAGATAAGGGGATATTTTATGGTTTCCAGAATAGTAATGCTCAATGAATTGTGATAATTTTTGTTCCCTACTCCCTGCTCCCTTTTACCATCAATTCTATGTTCACAACTCAAATATAAACCCTATATCTTTTACCCACCAAGTAAATGACTACTCCTCCCTTAGATGAGGCGCTCAAGACTTACGAAAAAGCCCTTGATAACCTGGAAAATTCAGCATCACCGATGTCTGAAGAGCAAATTATCGCGGTTTTAAATGCTAGGGATTTTGTTCACGCTGCTGGTCAGACACAAGTTTACTATTCTTATCACCAACAAAAAAAGCTTGTTGCCTTGGATGTGCGCCTCAAACAACAAGCTTGGCAGATTAGCCAGGTTATTGATTTTGCTAGCTGGCGAACTAGTTTGAAACCCCCAGACACAGCTTGGTGGTGGCATTTAGACACAGAAGCAGAGCATCCCCGCTGGGAACGGTGGGATTGGTTATGGCGAGGATTGAGCATTGCTGGTTGGACAGTGAACCTCGCTCTGTTAATCGACCTTGTGCCCCGTTTTTTGATGGCAGGCACTGGATTTGGAGGTGCAGCAGCCATTGCTTTTCCCAGTCTCTTGACTTTATTAAAAGCCAGAAGCGAACTAACGGAAACCGGAAAAGAAGGATTTGATAAATTATTAATCAGACTGGGTATTCCCAAGCATTTTCATGCGGAAGCCCAGCTCGGGGCTACGGTGTTGTTACTGGCAATTTTGCTAGGTTTTCGCTTTTGTTTGCCCAATTTTTCTAATCTCTCCCATAAAAAAGGTTTTGAAAACTATAACCAAGGTCAACTAGCCAGTGCTGAAGCCTATTATATGCAAGCCTTAGCTCTCAATCCTGATAATGTCAAAGCTCACTACAGCTTAGCTTTAGTATACGAAGATTTACAACAGTTTGATAAAGCCAGAACTCAATACCAATTCGCCGTAAAAGGCGGTTTTGTGAAAGCCTATAACAACTTAGGTCGCTTGCATATTCTTAACAACAAACCTTCCTTAGCTATCCCCCTACTCTTAGACGGTTTCAATAGATCTGAGGAAGCAAGCATCAAAATTAGATACAACCTGATGAAAAACTTGGGTTGGGCTTTACTCAAGCAAGGGCGAGAGGAGCAAGCAGAACCAATTCTCCGGAGCGCCGTCTTTTTAGGCAGTAGTCCAGAAGGTATTGAAAAAATCAGCAATCCAGGTTCAGCCCACTGCTTATTAGCTCAGGTATATCAAGCACAAAACCAGAAAACCGAAGCCCTGACCCAATGGCAAAAATGTTGTCGTTTGGGTATAAACACGAATCCTGATGAGGATCCGTGGCTGGGCTTAGCTCATCAAAAATTAAAGGAGGAAAATCAATCATGTGGTCAAAACAATGGAAAACCTTAATTGGCTTTCTACTGGGGCTAGGTGTGGTAGTCACTTTGGTCAAACCCGCCCTACCTCAAATCCCAAGCTTTAATCTAATTATCGCCTTGGCTCCTCCAAGTCAAGTCAAATTGCAGAAGCCCCATTGGTCAACGTTTCAACGAGCTTTTATTGGTTCTGTACTCAGGGGGGAAGATAGGCTGTTGGTAGGTCGAAATGCTAAGGTTGAAGTTTTCTGTTCCAACTGGACAAAATGGATAGCACCAAAAGGAAGAGTATCAACGGTTAATGAAGGCTGTCCCTCCCCTGGAGGTGGTAGAATAATTGAATCAGATGACGATACTGGCGATACTAGGGCAGTAAATAATCCAAACACTCCTTACCTATTAAGTCCCAGGAACACATCTTTACTCAACAACCGACCCACCCTACGCTGGCATCCTGTTGAAAGTGCAGAAACTTACTCTGTTAGGGTTCGTGGACAAGCATCAGATGTAGACTGGACCACCAAAACTAAGGAAACAGAAATTGTTTATTCAGGGGAACAGCCTCTACCACCTGGTTATTATTGGTTAATGGTTGAGACTGACAACGGTCAACGTTCTAGAGACGAAGGGGTATTTGGTTTTACCGTACTGGATACAAAGAAAGCCACTACCCTATTAAACGAAGTAAAGGAACTCCAGCAAAAACAGTTAAGTGAAGAAGCAAAAACCTTAGCCCTAGCCCATTTTTACTTCAGCGAAGATTTGAAACATGATGCCATTGAGCTACTAGAAAATAGTATCAAAGATGGTAATCAGTTGGTGGCAACCTATCAACTGCTAGGGGATACCTACAAAAAAGTAGGCTTAAATCGACTGGCAAAGGAGCTTTACCTCAAAGGTTTAGAACTTGCTCAATCAGTATCCGATTTAAACAGTCAAGCGGAAATACAAAAGCGTTTAGTAATTATCACTAGCATTATTGATAGTAAAGAAGAAGCGTTACAATGGTTGGAAAAAGCCCAGGTCAGTTATCGGGCGTTAGGGGATGAATCAGAGGTGCGTCAACTACAACAGCAGAGAATCTGAATTTTACAAGGCAGTTCTCGAGTTTAGTTATTGCGTACAATTATGAGTTTAAATAGGTTAACAAAGCCAAAAATTTGGGTAACAGCTCTAGCTAGCGTCATCACCGTAGCAGCAGTTACGCCCCTGCCCACTGTGGGACAAACTACCATTGCCCAACAACAGCAATCAGAATCAGAAACATTTCAGGAGTGGTCGGTTAATGGTGTTCTAGAGCACAACATTAATCGAAAATATTTTCAGTACCACACCTTTTCCGGAAAAGCTGGAGAAACCATCACCATAGAAGTGAGTAGTAATGAATTTGATAGTTACTTAATTCTAGTTGACCCAGAAGAGAACAAAATTGCTGAAAATGACGATGGAGGAGAAGGAAACCAGGCCAAAATAACCATCAGCTTAACGAGCAGTGGCACGTATACAGTAATAGTCACCAGCTCCAAAGCAGAAGAAACAGGAAGCTATCAACTAAGTGGAAGAGCAGCCACAGTAGAAGAGATTCAACTTAGCAAGGCTGAACAACTGAATCAACAGGCATGGGAACTTAAGCAGCAAGGGAAATACTCAGAAGCGATTGACCTCGCCCAGAAAGCTTTGAGGATTCGACAGCAAGTGCTGGGGGACAAACATCTTTATGTGGGAATTAGTCTCAATAACCTGGCAGAATTATACCTATTAACCCTAAGGTACAAAGATGCTGAATCCAGCTATAGCAAAGCCTTGAAGATATTCAGAAGGTTGCCGATGGAGGAAAACCAATATGTTGCAAACACCTTCGACAATTTGGCGATACTCTACTATTCAATGGGAAAGTACGAAGACGCAGAAAAATCTTCAAAGCAAGCTTTGGAAATGCTCATAAGGTTGCGGGGGGACGAACACCTTGATGTGGCAATTAGTCTCAATAATCAGGGGGAACTCTATAAATCAATGGGAAGGTACAAAGACGCAGAAAAATCTTTAAAGCAAGCTTTAGAGATGAAGAAACGGTTGCTGAGGACAGACGAACACCTATCTCTGGCAATAAGCCTCAATAATCTGGCGGGACTCTACGAATCAATGGGAAGGTACGAACAGGCTGAACCCTTGTATAACCAATCCTTGGAGATGAGGAAACGGTTGCTGGAGACAGACGAACATCTTTATATTGCAGTTAGTCTCAACAATCTGGGTTTACTCTATAAATCCATGGGAAGGTACAAAGACGCAGAAAAATCTTTAAAGCAAGCCTTGAATATGAGGAAACGGTTGCTGGAGACAGACGAACATCTTTATATTGCAGTTAGTCTCAACAATCTGGGTTTACTCTATAAATCCATGGGAAGATACAAAGACGCAGAAAAATCTTTAAAGCAAGCTTTGGAGATGACGAGACGCTTGCGGGGGGACGAACACCCTGATGTGGCAGAAAGCCTCAATAATCTAGCGGTACTTTACGAATCAATGGGAAAGTACCAACAGGCAGAATCCTTGTATAACCAAGCCTTGGCGATGTATAGGCGTTTCCTGGGGAACGAACACCCTTCTGTTGCTACCAGCCTGAATAATCTGGCGGCACTCTACGAATCAATGGGAAAGTACGAACAGGTAGAATCCTTGTATAACCAAGCCTTGGAGATGAGGAGACGGTTGCTGGGTAACGAACACCCAGATGTGGCAGAAAGCCTCAATAATCTGGCTGTTTTACATCATAGTCAAGGAAACATTGAGCTAGCCCTGAAGTTTCTTGAAGAGGGACTAGACATCCAAGAACTCAATTTGGAACGTAATCTCGTTTCTGGTGCTGAAAAGCAAAAACGGGACTACATGCAAACTATCTTTGAGACAAGGGATGAAGCCATTTCTCTACACCTAAACTCAGCTCCTGATCATGAAAGAGCCGCTGGTCTAGCGTTAACCACTATCCTGCGTCGCAAAGGTCGCTTACTCGATTTCTTGACCCATAGTCAGCAACTGTTGCGTCAACGCTTAGATTTCCAAAGCCAACAGTTACTAGACCGACTCAATGATACTCGTACCCAACTAGCTAACCTCACCTACAACCGACCCGATAAGCTTCCCTTTGAACAATACCGTACTCGACTAACTGACCTAGCCAATCAGGAACAAAAACTAGTCGCACAAATTAGTCGGCGCAGTCGTGAATTTGCCCAAATCAATCAACCAGTCACCATCGAAACCATTCAACAACTCATTCCCGATGATACAGCACTGGTAGAATTTGTAGAGTACAAACCCTACAACCCCAAAAAGAGTAGCTGGGGTAGTCCCCGTTATGCCGCCTATGTACTCCGTTCTCAAGGCCCACCCCAAGCCATTGATTTAGGGGAAGTAGATGCTTTGAAACCTCTGTGGGAGAAACTTGAATTATCCCTTCAAACCAAAGAACTTCCCATCCCTCTGTTAAAACAAGCAGCCCGCAATGTGGACGAGAAGCTGATGGCCAAAGTTCGTCCTTTGTTGGGAGATAGCCGCAGGATTTTACTGTCTCCAGACAGCGACCTCAACCTCATCCCTTTTGAAGCATTAGTGGATGAAGACAACCGTTATTTAGTAGAAAGCTATCGTTTTACCTACCTCACCTCTGGTAGGGATTTACTGAGATTATCCAATTCCAATCCCAAGCTCACCCAACCAGTACTTTTGGGAGCACCAGATTTTGAGAATTCGGCTCAAATTAGTGCTCTTGGGGAGGAAAACCAGATAGTAGCAACCCGCAGCTTACGTTACTTAAATCCTTCAGAGTTGAGCTTACCGCCTTTACCTGGTACTCTTGAGGAAGTAAACGCGATCGCCCAGATGCTTGGTGTGGAGCCGTTGTTAGGTGCTCAAGCTAATGAAGCAGTATTAAAACAGGTTAGTCGTCCCAGAATACTACATATTGCTACCCATGGTTTTTTCCAACAGAGACCTGATTCAAAAGAGTTTACTTCAGGGGATAATTTCCTACTTTGGTCAGGGTTAGCATTAGCAGGAATTAAGGACAATAAGCCAGAAAATGATCTAGAAGATGGCATCTTCACAGCCTTAGAAGCAACGGGATTAAATTTATCAGGTACAAAGCTGGTGGTATTATCAGCCTGTGATACTGGCTTAGGCAATATCAGTGCTGGGGAAGGAATCTATGGGTTGCGTCGAGCGTTGGTGATTGCCGGGTCAGAAAGCCAGGTGATTAGTTTGTGGAAGGTGGATGATCGGGCTACGAAGGATCTAATGGTGTCTTATTATCAAGGATTGCAGGATAACCAAGGCCGTTCTGAGGCTTTGCGAAAGATTCAGTTGCAAATGTTAGGAAGTGGAGATTATCAGCATCCCTATTATTGGGCGAGTTTTATTCCTTCTGGGAATTGGCGTTCTATGGCTGGGGAGTTTTATTCCTTCTGGCAATTAGCGTTCTATGGCTGTGGAGTTTTATTTCTTCTGGGAATTGGCGTTCTATGGCGGCGAAGTAGGGAGTCGGGAGTCGGGAGTCGGGAGTCGGGAGTCGGGAGTCGGGAGGATCCCCTAAAATTAGGATTGTAACAAAGCAAAGTAATATCGTTATTTTAGGGCGTTATGGTAAAAAATGCGATTTGATTGGGATAATCACAAAAGTCAACTTTTGAAGGGAGAGAGAAATTTATGAACAATATTTCTATTGAAGAAATTGAACAAAAAATTGAAGCAGGAGAAGACGTTATAGACCGCTATTTTGACTCCACAACAACAAGAGTCGGAACACGGCGTCAGATGACTTCACGAAGAAGACAGGATATAGAAACCACAAAGGTGGAAATTCCTAGCCCTATGCTCACCGAACTCGATAAAATGGCAAAAGAACTCAACATTAGCAGATCTGCTGTGATTAAAATGATGCTAAGACGCGCCCTTGACGAACATTATCTTGCTAAGAAGCAGATGAAATCAGAAATTTAGTGCGATCGCTTTTAGCGGCTCCAAAAACGATTATATAGCAATTATCATAGCTATGAGGTACACGATTTATAGATTTTAGGGAACAGGGAACATTTGTATCTCACTCATGATGATAATTGCTAGAGATTATAGGTTAAAATCCTCGGGATTTATCCCTTTGGCTTTTAATTGCTCCAACAATGCTTTCATACGAATTCGTTCAAGCTCTAAAGCTTGCTCTGCTTGTTCTGCCCGTTGGCGTTCTTGTTCTTTTTCGAGCCTTTCGAGCTCTGCTCGTTGTGATGCATGTTGTTTTTCGAGCCTTTCAAGCTCTAAAGCTTCTTCCGCTTGTTCTGCTCGTTGACGTTGTTGTTCTCTTTGCTCACTAATTTCTAAATAGCTAGCAAAAGGCTCACCATTGGGATAATACAGTACCAATTGAGATGCTACTAACTCAAAGGTAATTCCTAAACGGGGACTCACCCAACCTCGCATCTGGGGGATTGGTTCTAGTTTTTCGGCTGAACGCAACCAGCCTTTTAGTTTTGTCCGATCTGGGTCATAGAGATAGTACTCTTCTACTCCATGGGTCTGGTAAAACTTGAGTTTCTTTTCTTCTAATTCTTTAATAGTGTTGGTTTCTGATGCAATTTCAAAGGTCACTTGGGGATTAAGGTTATCTTCAACCCAGGTCTTGTAGGAACGCCGATGGCCTTTGGGTCTACCGATAACTACCATCACATCAGGGGCTTGGTTGATTTTGGGTTGTCCTTGTATTGGATACCACAACAAATCCCCAGCGATGAATACATTGGGGTCATCTTTGAAGTGGACTTCCAGGCCATACTTAATGGTAGTAATTAGTTCAAATTGAAGGGTATTGTCGGCCATGGGTTTCCCGTCACTTTCGGGATAGAAGATGTCATCGGTGGTGGGAGTAATTTGCTGAATCATAGGAAAAATTTTCACCAAATACTGGAAGCCTATTCTATCTTATCACACCCTATAAAAAACTACCATTTTAACAGATTTTTTGTGAAGCAAACGTGTTATAATTTAATTGGTGCTTGATCTTAGATTCAACAACTAAGGGATGTGTAATGTTTAATTATAGCAATCTCCCCAAGATTTTCCCTTCAATCTCTTGGAAACTATCTTTGGTACCGGTCTCTTCTGTTCTCTTGCTCCTTGGTGCTTGTCAGACTAGTCAAACAATCAACCAAACAGTTAATCGAGGTTTATAAATTCGCTTTCTGGCAGGGAGTGACTTAAAAGATTTTTGCGATCGCAACCGATTTCAAAGCATTAAAAGGTTCAACCAAGGCGCAAATTTGGACATTGATCGGCATTTTGGTCACAGCAGTTGGCGGTTTTGTGGTGGCTGTCGGTGGTTTTGTTATTTCAGGTTTGATCACTCAACCAGGCATAGACGGTTGTCGCGAATGACAAACTCTTTCGGTATTGGTAGTCCATGCAGACTCCGTGCCACACTGCTGGTGTAGGCACCCGATGCATTCAAGATCACGCGGTCACCAACCTCTATTCTTGCCATCTTTTCGTTAAGACAAAAATAATCTGTCTCATAACAGGTACAACCTGCGAGGTCATGCACCAACATCGGTCCTTCTCGGAAAGGGATCTGAGCAACTGCTGGACGTGGTGCCCAGAACATCAAGTTCCAAGCAGAGGTATCCAAAACCACAATGCGATGCCCAGAGGGATGATCGTCTGCTGCTTTGACCTCCGCAACCAGGTAGCCCGCCATCATAGTCAATAGCATTCCTGGCTCAATCACAAGCCGCACGGGTTGCTGGCGCTGGTTGTTGATACGAGTAATGGTTTTATTTACTAAATCCCAAACCCGTTGTGCTTCAGGTTTTTGCAGATGGAACAGGTAAGCCCAACCGCCGCCGAGATTGAGCACTTCAACTTTAGGAAAGATTTCCAAGCAAGATACTAGCAAATCAAGGGTCTGATGTAGATCTGCTTCTGAAAAAGTTTCACCTTCATGAACATGAAGATGGACGACCTCAAGCTTATGGGTTTGTATTAGGCTGTGTAGACCGGAATCTTTTGGATCAACTCCAAATCTACTCCACCTGGTTACTACATTCTTAGCCTTGGAATCTTCGTGAAAAGGAAGGCGAAGTCGAAGCCCAACTCTTTTGTCTGGGTTAGCGCTTTCACACCAGACACGCAACTGAGACAGACTGCACAAATCTGGAATTACACCCTCAGCTGCCAAACGCTTAAGGTCGGCAACTGAGAAGCCTGGTGCTGTAGAGTAGATTGGCCACAGCCCCGCTTCCATGGCAGCCTCTAGCTCTTGTATGGTGGTAATGTCTGCTCCTAGGCCAAGTTTAGCCATATGACGCAACACAGATTGGCAGCGGTTTGCTTTAACAGCCAAACAAAGCTCACTATTCGGAATTTTTCTGAGGTCGTTTCGTAAAGCTGTTACAGTTTCAGTGATGGCATCTAGGTCGTACACAAGTGCCGGGGTGGGAATATCACTGGCAATCTTGAACAATGTCTCAGGAATAGTTGGAATAATTTTCATCCAATTTCTAAATTCAGTTACATCATCTCGCCATCCATCTTTTATTTCTTGGTTGTTATCGTCTTTTGAGATCATGCTACTGCCAAATCTTAATTGTTGTGAATAATTTTTTCTCGTTGCGTCGCACTCAAACTTGATATTACATAACTTTCTGGTAAACCATATATAAATCGTCGGGAGTCGCCTCTTTCCACTTAAAACCTGCCGCATTCATGGTATCTTCTAGAAGTTGGCCGTACACCATTAAGAACTTATGGCGATCGCTAGCAACTATTCTACCTTCTTTTTTGAAACGATAGTCTGTTTCCCAAAAGTACATTTCTTGATTGTCTAGGAAATCGAGATGCTTTTGCTGAGCGTAAACAATGCCGTTGCCAATCTCTTGCTCGCCATCTGCATCAATTTCTTCGGCTTGAATATTAAGTACAAACAAGCCTCCGTCAACTAAATGGCGGGCAATATTGTTTAACATTTTAACGGTGTCCTCAAAATTGGGCAGAAAACTGTATAAGTGGTAATCCTTACCAACCCGACATACACCTGCTGGACCCCCATGGGAATATATGCCATCAAAAGATTCTTGTAGATCCATTGATAACACATTACCTTCTACTACCTTTGCCCGATTTACCAAACGAGCTTTAGCCCGGTCTAACATAGCAGGAGTAAAATCTATTCCAGTTATCTCATAGCTGGGATCTAATTCGAGCAGTTTTTCTGCAAGTAATCCCGTTCCCACCCCTATTTCGAGAAGTTTTTTCCGGCCTTTGAGGATAGAGTCGAGGGACTGAGATTCTTTCGGATAGTCGTAATACCCACTCTTCATAGTGGAGTCATAATACTCGGCAATGTCATCGTATTTATTCATAGTGGTAGCTCTCCTAATGTTATTTTATACTGTTGATTGAAACTGTTTATCAAGCCAAGTTTAGGACAACGCGATCGCTTGGAGCGAAAAATACATTGGGAGTGCAGCTATGATTGAGATACTGCAAAAACTCTGGCTCGAGAATAATATGTTGGCAATCGCCAATTTTGACGGTTAAATAATTAGGGCGATCTAGGCTCTTTTTTGCGCCAAATTTACAGATTACCTGTCCGGGCATAAACTCGACAGTGGTGTGTAGGGATTTGCTCCCAGTTTTACGACACTCCCGGAGCTCGGCCCATGATGCAACGTTTAGGTTTTTTTCAGCGATATAGTTTTTCACCAAGTCATCCATATAACTACCTCAGCCAAATTCTTTGGATGCAGTATTACCAAACTAAGCTAGTATACAATTATTTGGTATTTTTGTAAAAAATATTTTGCAATAAAAGTCAAGGGTATATGACATCACCAATAATCAATTAGGAGTTTAACCCATGAGCGAGACAGCCATAACAATTACTTACTCCTTAGAGGAAGTCTTAAAAGACATAAACGGGAAGCTAGACAGCCTTCAAAAAGATGTCAATAAGATAAACGAAAGACTAATAAAAGTAGAGACACAAGTAGACGCGATTGCAACGGATGTCAAAGAATTAAAAGGTTCAACCAAGGCACAAATTTGGACATTGATCGGCATTTTGGTCACAGCAGTTGGCGGTTTTGTGGTAGCTGTTGGTCGTTTTGTAATTTCAGGTAAACCCTAATTTATTCTCAAAGGATGGATTGGAGCCAGCAGAGATTAGGGATTTATAGTTAGCGTTCGCGTTCGCGCAGCGTCGGCTCTGCCGAAAGCGGTTCTTTTGGAACATCGCATTTGCCAAAAAACCACTATGCTAGCAGCAGATTGATTACCCTTGCCTTGCCATGACTCCAGAATCTGACCCGTTGAGTGAACCCCGTAAAGTCGTGGAAGATACCAATGCGATCGCTAAATTTTTCCAATTTCAACAACACCAAGCCAAATTTAGTACGGAGATTCTGGCGGGAGTAACCACCTTTGTCACCATGGCATACATTCTCGTGGTCAATCCCGATATTTTGTCCAATGCCATTTTTCTCCAACAACCCAAGGATTTGTTTGGGGAACTAGTGATTGCCACCGGGATTTCAGCTGCTTTGGCAACCTTAGTGATGGGACTGTATGCCAAATATCCATTTGCCCTAGCACCAGGCATGGGTCTCAATGCCTACTTTACCTTTTCAGTAGTATTGGGTTTAGGCATAGATTGGCGGGTTGCTCTGGCTGCGGTTTTCATTGAAGGACTAATTTTTATAGTGCTTACGGTTACTGGGGTTCGCCGTAAAATTGTGACTGGAATTCCCGAATGTATTAAACAAGCCACCACCACAGGCATTGGTTTATTTATTGCTTATATTGGTCTCAATAGCTCAGGTATCATTGCTCAGTCTCAGGCAACTACCACTACCTTGGGAGATTTGACTCAGCCAGCCACATTAGTAACCATTGTCGGTATTCTAATTACCTCAGCCTTGATCGCTCGACGCATTACCGGAGCACTGCTGTGGGGTATTCTTGCCACCGCATTACTAGGATGGATTGTGGGGATAGCCCCTTGGCCACAAGGAATTGTTGCCTTACCCCAATGGCCAGGAGATTTACTGGGTCAGGCATTTGTAGGTCTGTCACAGGTGCTTCAGACCAATATCTGGGAACTACTGAGTATTCTATTTGTGCTACTGTTTGTGGATCTGTTTGATACCGTTGGTACCCTAACTGGACTGGGAGTCAAAGCCGGTTATATCAATCAAAAGGGGGAATTTGCCCATGGGTCCCGAGCCTTTATGGCGGATGCAATCGGTACTACTGCTGGGGCAATCTTAGGCACCTCTACAGTAACCACCTATATTGAGTCTGCCTCAGGACTCTTAGAAGGGGGACGCACTGGCTTGACTGCCGTTGTTACTGCCATTTTATTTGCCCTATCCATAGTTTTCATTCCCTTTCTATCTGCCATTCCCAGCTTTGCCACAGCACCAGCCTTAGTCATGGTTGGAGTGTTGATGATCCCAAGTGTTAGAAAAATCCATTGGGACGATCCAGCCGAGTCAATTCCCTCATTTCTCACCATCTTGATCATGCCTTTAAGTTACTCCATTGCTGATGGATTAGCTGTCGGTTTAATAACCTTTCCTCTGTTGAAGGCTTTTCAGGGTAAAGTTCACGAAACAACAATTGCCATGTGGATTTTAGCAACAGTATTTATCCTCAAGTTTGCCTTAGTAGGAGCCTAAGCTATCAGCTATCAGCTATCAGCTATCAGCTATCAGCTATCAGCCGTTGGCACCTCAAGTATCGTGGCACAGGCTTTGGCCTTGGCCTTTGGCCACGCTACTTGAGGTGCCACGCTGTGCGAACGACGCATCGGACCTAACCCATAAGCTGAGTGCTTACGATTCCCGATTCCCGATTCCCTACTCCCGATTCCCTACTCCCGATTCCCGATTCCCGATTCCCGATTCCCGATTCCCGATTCCCGATTCCCGATTCCCAATTCTAAATTCTAAATTCTAAATTCTAAATTCTAAATTCCCTTTGCATTTAGAGAGTGTCAAACAAATCAGGACGGCGTTCTTTAGTTCTTTCAATTTGCTGTTGTTTACGCCAGCGGTCAATTTCCCCATGATGTCCTGATAACAGAACCTCTGGAACCTTCCATCCCCGAAACTCAGCAGGTCTGGTGTACTGAGGATAGTCCAGTAACCCGGCTTCAAAGCTTTCTAATTTAAGGGATTCCGCTTTGCCTACTGTTCCTGGTAGCAACCGGGTGACACCATTAATCATGGCTAGGGCTGGGATTTCTCCACAGGTTAAGACAAAATCCCCCAATGATACCTCTCGGGTGACTAAGTGTAATACCCGCTCATCCACACCTTCGTAGTGTCCACAAATTATCACCAGCTGCTCATAACCTGTGGCCAATTCTTTGAACAATTGCTGTTTCATGGGTTGTCCCTGGGGGGTCATTAAGATGACATCACGCTGTGGTAAAATGGGTAAAGACTCTACAGCCGCAAAAATCGGCTCTGGTTTCATCAACATCCCTACGCCACCACCGTAGGGTTCATCATCAACTCGTCGATGTTTGTCAGTAGCAAAGTCTCGGGGGTTGATCAGATGCACTTCGGCTATTTGTTTGAGGAGTGCCTTACCAAGTAGCCCTGAACTCAGGGGAGAGGTGAAGAAATCCGGAAACAGAGTGATAATGTCAAATCGCACAAGGAGTTAAGGGGGGTTTGGGGTCTGGAACTAAGAATCCTGTCAGAAGAGGGTAACATACATAATCAGTGATTATGCATAAATGGTAAGGCTATAATGCGTGAATATCATTAAAAAATCACGGAGTCAACGGAAAAATTGCTAGGATGTGGCATTTTAACTAAAAAGCACTACTCAAAAGTATTGAACTCACCTCATGCCCATTACTAATATAATGCAGCAGTTAGAATCTCAATTGCAAAGAATTAGGATGCCTAAGTCCACTCAACCAGGAATCTTGGTAATCGGCGGCGCTGAAGATAAAGTTCATGGACGAGAGATCCTGCAAACTTTTTTTCGGCGTGCTGGAGGAACTAATGCTCGGCTTGCCATTATCCCTTCAGCCTCCAGAGAACCAACCGTGATTGGCAGTCGCTATCAACGCATCTTTGAAGACATGGGAGCCGAGGAAATTCGGTTGCTAGATATACGCGATCGCTCTGAAGCAGAAAACAAAGACTTACTAGAGTACTTGGAAATCTGTACCGGGGTATTCATGACTGGAGGTGACCAACTACGCTTGTGCGGGCTACTAGCCGATACCCCCGTAATGGAAAAAGTTCGGCAGCGGGTTCATCAGAGCGAGATTACCCTAGCTGGGACAAGTGCTGGGGCTGCAGTTATGGGTCATCACATGATTGCTGGTGGTGGTAGTGGTGAGTTTCCTAATCGTTCTTTGGTGGATATAACCATGGGCTTAGGAATCATTCCAGAGGTGATTGTCGATCAACATTTCTACCATCGGAATCGTATGGCACGCCTGATCACTGCTATTTCTGAACATCCGGATCGATTGGGGATCGGAATCGATGAAGATACCTGTGCTTTGTTTGAAAAAAATGGTTGGTTACAAGTGATGGGTAAAGGCACTGTCACAATTATTGATCCTCAGGAAATGTCTTACACGAACCAGCCTAAGATCGGTCATAACGACCCGATCAGTATGCACAATCTGCGAGTGCATGTTCTGTGTCATGGCGATCGCTACCACTTTCACAAGCGTTCCTTATTCCCAGCAGAAAGCTAAACCTTCCCTCCTGGATAACAATCGCCATCCTGGACAACAACCGCACTAAGCAGCCCACGCTTTTGAGTATGGCAATACCCATCCCTGTGCCAAGGGATGCAGCGGCTTAATCAGGGGGTTTCCTCATGACTGTAGTTGGGGGAACTCATCTCTTGAATCTGCTGGCTGCAATGGATAATTATGGATAATTTTGAAAAAACTGTTCTCTGTGAACAGTTTTTTCTCTGTCCAAGGTTAATAATTAATAGATTATCCCAAATTTAATCAGCAGCCTACCCGATCCCCTGATTCCAGGATTGGAGCTAGACTTTTCAAGCGTGTCAATCGGCTCATAATGTGCCAAAGTAGTGCCAAAGTAAGCGATAAAGGCGGATTTTATTTGATGAATTGCGTCTTTAGGCTTCCTTGCACATTCAGCGAGCATCACCACCGAAGTTTCAGTTGATATGAGAATTCTGAGAATCCAGACTTTACGTGGTCCTAATTATTGGAGTATTGGACATCACAAACTGATTGTCATGCGTCTCGATTTAGAGGAATTGGCAAATACTCCCTCCAACGAGATTCCTGGCTTCTATCAAGGACTAAAGACTGTCCTACCCAGTCTGGAAGAGCATTTCTGTTCCCCTGGTGTCCGGGGGGGATTCCTTGCTCGGGTTGCCAGAGGCACCATGATGGGGCACATCATTGAACACGTTGCCCTAGAACTACAAGATCTGGCTGGCATGAGGGTTGGATTTGGTCGCACTAGGGAAACAGCGACACCAGGAGTCTACCAGGTCATATTTGAGTACATTGATGAGCAGGTGGGTCGTTATGCCGCTAGGGCAGCTGTGCGCCTGTGTCGTAGCATCATTGATAAGCAAACCTATCCCCAAAGTGAATTAGAACAAGACCGGAAAGATTTACAAGAACTGGCTAATAATTCAGCTTTAGGACCAAGCACTCAATCCCTGGTTAAGGAAGCCGAAGCCAGAGATATTCCCTGGATGCAGCTGAGCGCGAGAGCGATGATTCAACTGGGGTACGGTGTCCACCAAAAGCGGATTCAAGCCACATTGAGTGATTATTCAGGGATTTTAGGCGTTGAGTTGGCTTGTGATAAAGAAGGTACCAAACAAATCCTGAGGGATGCTGGTGTACCGGTGCCCCGGGGTACAACGATTCGATTCCTAGATGATTTGGAAGGGGCAATTGAGGATGTAGGTGGCTACCCGATTGTGATTAAACCCCTGAATGGGAATCATGGACGAGGCATTACCCTTGATATTAATAGCTGGGAAGAGGCACAGACTGCCCATGAGACCGCCAAAGAAGTCTCCCGCTCTGTAATTGTGGAGCGCTATTATAAAGGTTTTGACCACCGGATTCTTGTGGTCAATGGCAAGGTAGTAGCAGTAGCAGAGCGTATCCCTGCCCATGTGGTGGGTAATGGTAGGTCTACGATTGAGGAACTGATTGACCAAACTAACCTTGATCCCCATCGGGGTGACGGACACGACAATGTCTTGACGAAAATTGTGGTAGACCCTACCAGTGAGAGTGTCTTGAAGAAGCAAGGCTATAGATTGGACAGTATACCCAGAAAGGGAGAAGTATGTTACTTGCGGGAAACTGCCAATCTCAGCACTGGGGGTATTGCTGTAGACCACACCGATAACATCCATCCAGAAACTATCTGGCTGGCAGAGCGAGTTGCCAAAATTATTGGTCTGGATATTGCTGGAATTGATATTGTCACTTCCGATATCACTAAGCCTTTACGGGAAGCTGATGGGGTGGTGGTAGAAGTGAATGCTGCCCCTGGCTTTAGGATGCATGTTTGTCCTAGTCAAGGTCAGCCCCGGAATGTGGCAGCACCAGTCCTAGATATGCTCTTCCCAAATGGCCAACCTAACCGTATTCCCATCATCGCGATTACAGGTACCAATGGGAAAACCACGACAACCCGCTTAATTGCCCATATCTATCGCCAAACTGGAAAGGTTGTGGGCTATACCACCACAGATGGCATCTACATTCATGAATATATGGTGGAAAAAGGTGATACCACTGGACCCCAAAGTGCTCAGGTAATTCTCAAAGACCCTACAGTTGAGGTGGCAGTCCTCGAAACTGCCCGGGGTGGGATCCTGCGTTCTGGCTTGGCCTTTGACAAATGTGATATTGGGGTGGTTTTAAATGTCTCCGCTGACCACTTGGGAATTGGAGACATCGACACCATTGAACAGATGGCCAAGGTGAAGAGTATTGTGGCGGAAGTGGTGAGTCCGAAGGGCTATGCTATCCTCAATGCTGATGACCCCCTAGTCAGAGCAATGGCGGAAAAGGTAAAGGGTCAAGTGGCTTATTTCGCTATGAACTCAGAAAATGAGTTGATCAAAAATCACACTAGTGGTGGTGGTCTGGCGGCGGTTTATGAAAATGGTTATTTGTCTATCATCAAAGGGGATTGGACCCTGCGGATTGACCAGGCAGTAAATGTGCCAGTGACAATTGGGGGACGGGCACCTTTTATGATTGCTAATGCTCTAGCTGCGAGTCTCGCTGCCTTTGCTCAAGGAGTCTCGATTGAGGCCATTAGAGAGGCATTGACCACATTTAGGGCTTCTGTAGACCAGACACCAGGGCGAATGAATTTGTTCAATCTTGGCAGTTACCATGCTCTAGTGGATTATGCCCACAATGCAGCTAGTTACGAGGCATTGGGTAGTTTTGTGCGCAACTGGCCTGGAGAGCGCTTAGGGGTTGTGGGTGGTCCTGGGGATCGCCGGGATGAAGACTTTATTGAACTAGGACGACTCTCAGCAAAAATCTTTGACAGGATTATTATCAAAGAAGATGATGACTTACGAGGGCGTCCCAGTGGTGATGCAGCTGAGTTAATTCGTAAGGGCATACGACAGGAAAATCCCGATTCCAACTATGAGATTATCCTCAACGAAACAGAGGCAATTGACAGGGGTTTGGATAAAGTCGCTGATGGTGGTTTAGTGGTGATTCTGCCAGAGAGTGTCAGTCGTGCGATCAAACTAATTGAGGCTCGTAATCCTTTGCCGGATAATGGCCTTAAGGCAACCGGTGCTGACACCGAAGATGAGTTGAAGCCATCGGTGGTCAATTAAGTGGCGGTTGGCATTGGTTGAATGGTGAAGGTTGAAGGTTTAAAGTTGAAGGTTGTTCGCGTAGCGTGGCCTTTGGCCAAGGTTGAAGGTTGACGGGAAACCATCAACGTTGATTGCGATCGCGTCATGAAACGCGATCGCATTTCACGATTAGACTGATGATTCTGGTCAGGTAATGCGTCCGCTGGAGCAGGTACCTATGCTTTCTCCTTCATAATTATGGTAGTAGTTCAGTAACCTATCAGCGATCAGCTATCAGTTTATTCGCTAGCTCCCAGGGTCGTTCGCACAGCGTGGCCATTCGCGTAGCGTGGCCATTCGCGTAGCGTGGCCATTCGCGTAGCGTGGCCATTCGCGTAGCGTGGCCATTGGCCAAGGCCAAGGCCAAGGCCAAGGCCAAAGCCTGTGCCACGCATGCTACTTGAGTGGCCATTGGCCAACGGCTGACCACTGACCGCTGACCGCTGACTACCACTCACTGCTTACATATCAGCTTTTCAAGGCAACCAATCTTGATCTAATAATTGTTCGAGAGCATAGGGACAGTCTTCAGGAAATTGAATCATCATACCGGTTTTTTTTCTGACATATTTTAAAGCTTTTTTATAAACTTTGGCTTGATTTTCTTGTAAATGATTGCGGAGGTTTTGAGTTAAATAGTCGTCAAGTTGGGTTCTAAAGCTCATAATTTCCGCTTGCCAATGGTTCGCGTTATAGTCATATTGATCTTGCCAATAGTTCAGGAGTAATAAATGTCTGATAATTTGTTCCAAAAAACTTTCAACTGTTAATTTATCTCGACGGCTCAATCCTTCTAATTCCTCAATTAAATGCTCTATGTCGAGATTTTCTAGTCGTTTTTCTTTTAGTAGTTTCAGGGTTTCTACTAACCATTTATCATTATCAACATCATACAGAGAATATAGATCACTTGTTTGAGTCATTGCTGTACTCTATAGCGGTTTTCAAGCTAGTAAGGAGTTTTTGGGTTTTAGGGAACAGAGAACAGGGAGCAGGGGGTGCATATCATATTTTTTACAAATATGATATGCACCCGATCATTATTCACCGTTACATGCCGATACTTTCTAAATACTCTGCAATAACTGCAACTGCCTTATTGGCATTTCCTTGTTGGCCACCTTCTGGACAATGAGCAATAACGACAGCGGTTTTGCTGGCCTGGAGAGTAACAGCTCCTATGTCTTTCTTTTTTCCATAAACAACTTTTCCATCCTCTTCCCGCAAAAATTGATACTTTTCCCCCTCAATATATATACCTCCTGCCATGAATCCTGAGAAATCCTTTGACTTAAAAGCATTAGCTATGTTTGTGCTTTCATTAGGATTTAGCTTTAAGGCATTAGCATGAGCATCTGTAGTCCACTTAGCACCACCATCAAGACCTATGATACTAGCTCGATCAACATGAACAGTTCCATTAGCGTCTTTAGATTGTCCAATTAGATTATCGATGTAGCTATCCCAAGACATTTTTTTTAGTTTCCTTTTAAATTTTACTTATTAGGAGATTATCCAATATTTTAACTTACCATTATGGCAGTGCTTAGGGGTAGTTTACTATTATTAATATACTGTTCCCTGCTCCCTGCTCCCTGCTCCCTGCTACCGATTCCCGATTCCCGATTCCCGATTCCCGATTCCCGATTATATTTAAATTTCATACATTTCTAACGGTAATCCATCCGGGTCTTGAAAAAACGTAAATCGCTTGCCAGTATGCTCATCAAGTCTAATCCTTTCTACATCCAAACCCTGGGATTTGAGATAATTCACCGACGCTTCAATATCATCTACTTGAAAGGCTAAATGTCTCAATCCGCAAGCTTCGGGACGACTAACTCGTTCAGGAGGATTAGGAAACGAAAATAACTCAATCCTATCCCCATCACCCACTTGTAAATCCAATTTATAAGAATTTCTAGCAGTTCGGAAGGTTTCTTCAATAATCGAAAACCCTAAAATTTCCACATAAAACTGTTTCGATTTTTCATAATCTGAGCAAATAATCGCTACATGGTGAAATCCTTTAGTCTTCATAAAAATAATTTTCAATTAAGTAATATATGAATACTTTTCAATCAACAAAGATCATCCCCCATAGTATGGAACCAGATTCAACCAAGTTTTTAAGATTTTGCTAGACTGGCAAATATAAAACCCATCATCAAAAGGATATATATCCAAAGGATAAGGAAATTATCTATGCCCCCAACCCTACTTCTATCTAAAGAACTACCTACTCTGGAATACCAATCCACATCCTCAAGCTTTGATGAAAGCTGGAGAGCTCCCCTTTCCACTCTCCTGGGATTAGGACGAGCAGCTGGTGCTGATTTTATTGAGTTTTTCCTAGAACGGGTCAACTACATCAGCTGTCTTGCCGAAGATGATGCCATCACTAGCATTTCTCCCCGCCTTTCCTCTGGTGCTGGTATCCGAGTATTTCGGGGTAAGTCAGATTGCTATGTTAGCACTAATGACTTATCCTTTTCGGGGCTAAAAGCGGCTTTGGAGAAAGCCCTGTCTATTCAAGGGCTAGAATTACCTACCCCTAATGCCTTTATCCCAGAAACTAACTTAGAACTGTTGCGGGATTACGCTACTGCTAAAGGCAAAGACACTTGGCTATCCGGTTGCAGTTCCATGGCAGAAATGGGAGAAGTACTCCTGGATGCCAATGGGGCACTCCAGCGCAAGGCTAGCCATGCCCAATCCCGACGGGCTATTTATTTCCGGGATTGGCAGGAAGTTCTGGTGGCAGCTAGTGATGGTACCTTTGCCAGAGATATTCGTTTAACTCAGTCTGTGGGATATAACCTACTATGTGCTGATGGCGACCATCGCTCTTCTATTGGCGAGCGTGCTGGTAATACCGGTAACCCAGAGTTTCTAAGAGCCTGGGATTATGATGCTACTGCTGAGAAAGTTGCTGAATCTGCAGGTAAGATGCTCTATGCGGATTACGTAGAGTCTGGGACTTACCCCATTATCATGGCCAATTCCTTTGGTGGGGTAATTTTCCATGAAGCCTGTGGACACCTGTTGGAAACTACCCAGATTGAGCGGAAAACTACTCCGTTTGCTGACAAAAAAGGTGAGAAGATTGCTAACGAAAGCCTTACCGCCTGGGATGAGGGGTTATCTGACAATGCCTTTGGAACTATTGATATGGATGATGAGGGCATGCCAGCCCAAAGAACTCTGTTGATAGAAAATGGCATACTGAAGAATTTTATCGCCGACCGGGCAGGGTCTCAGCTGACTGGACACCCCAGAACAGGTAGTGGACGCCGTCAGAGTTATGCCTATGCTGCTGCTTCACGGATGCGCAATACCTACATCGCCCCTGGTGATTACGAGCTAGAGGATTTATTTGCCTCTATCGATAAAGGTATTTACTGCAAGCGCATGGGCGGTGGTAGTGTTGGTGCTACTGGGGAATTTAACTTTGGTGTCGATGAAGCCTATTTGATTGAAAATGGCAAAATCACTAAACCGCTGAAAGGGGCAATTCTGATTGGAGAAGCTAAGGAAATTATGAATAAAATTTCCATGTGTTCCAAAGACTTAGGATTAGCCGCTGGTTTCTGTGGTTCCATTAGCGGCAGTGTTTATGTAACCGTCGGTCAGCCTCATATCAAGGTAGATTCGATTACGGTTGGTGGACGGTAAGTTACCCCAGCAGCCAGGCTTTGGGACTAGTGTTAGACTATCATCTCCGGTTGAAGACTTATCATTCTTGATTGTTAGTCAATTAACAATTAACTAACAATTAAGGTGAATCCGAAGCGATTAACCGGATTTGATATCATGCCTCTTTTTTTTTTGTTAATCCAACATTCACAATCTAAAGATAAGATGACCAAGATTAATGAGATAGCTGATTCGGCGATTGCGATCGCAAAACGCCTGGGAATTGAAAAATTCGATATTTATGGCTCTGCAGTGGATGAAGCTGGTGTTCAAGTAGACCAGGGTGAGCCAAAACAGGTTGAGGCATCTAATCGCTCTGGTGTAACTGTACGGGTTTGGAATCAAGACCAGAAAGTAGGCATTACTTCAACTACCGATACCAACCCAACTGGATTGGAACTAGCCTTAAAAACCGCTTATGAGGCGAGTAGTTTTGGGGTGAAGGAAAACGCCCCAGACTTTAGCCCTGAGTCAACAGTATCGATTCCAGAGATTCCCAATAATCAAGTGCCTCAACAGCCAGTATCTAAATTAGTAGAAACCCTACTGGATTCAGAGAAAAAGTTACTGGAGGCTCACTCAGCTATTGCCGGAGTTCCTTACAATGGACTATCTCAACGGGATGTTGAGCGCTTTTATCTCAATAGTGATGGGGCATTGCGCCAGCAAGCTAGCTCCTCGGCTTCCATTTATCTTTATACCAAAACTGAGGAAGAAGGGAAAAAGCCCCGTAGTGCTGGTGCCTATAAGATTAGTCAAGGTTTAGAAACTCTGGATATTCAGACTTGTCTGCAAGAAGCTGCTGAGAAAACCATCAGTCACTTGAACTATGAGAAAGTTAAGTCCGGGAAATATCGAGTAGTATTCTCTCCCGAAGCTTTCCTGAGTCTACTGAATGCTTTTTCTAATTTATTTAATGCTCAGAATATTCTAGACAAGCAAAGCCTCTCCACTCCAGAGTCTCTAGGTACTCCAATTGCTTCTCCTCTGCTTTCTGTCTGTGATGATGAGCTACATCCAAAGAATGTGGGACCGGTCTATTTTGATGGAGAAGGAACACCTACTCGTCGAGTACCGATAATTACAGAAGGGGTGTTAAGCAGTTTTCTGCACAGTGCTGGCACCGCGAAACGCCTGAATGCTCAACCAACAGGTCATGCCAATATGGGGGCAAAAGTTACAGTTAGCCCTAATTTCTATCATGTTTTTCCTGGTCAATCTGCTGAACAAGAGTACAGCTTGGAGCAAGCCGAAAATGTGATTTGGATTGATGAAGTGAATGCGCTTCATGCGGGAGTTAAAGCACTCGAAGGTTCCTTTTCTCTACCCTTTGATGGTTGGATAGTGAATAAGGGAGAATTAACTAGTATTGATTCCGCAACGGTAGCCGGAGATTTTCGGGAACTGCTGAAATCCATTATTTATGTGGAAAAAGAGGCTGAGTTGACCTCTGGTGGAGTCTGTCCAAAAATCTGGGTTGATGGTTTGTCCATTACTGGGGATTGAAGGTTTAAGGTTTAAGGTTTAAGGTTTAAGGTTTAAGGTTTAAGGTTGAACGCGCATGCGTGGCCTATTGGCTAAGGTTGACAGGTTGTTCGCCTTTGGCGTTGGAGTAGGGTAGTTTTTTTTGTCAGAATTAAGAATGTAGAATTCTACATTCTAGATTCTTAATTCTTCATTCTTAATTCTTCATTCTTAATTCTAGATTCTTAATTCTAGATTCTTAATTCTTCATTCTTATGCGGAAATACTCCTGAAAGGGATGAGACAAAATGCCCAAAAGTTTGGCAGTGTCTCTAATATAGTATTCTTGCAGATCTATCCAGAGCAGCACCCCCTCTAAGCGAAGAAACTGCCAGATTAGACCAGTTGTCACAGCTCCAAAAATCGGCAAATTGACATTTTCTCTCTCGTTAAAGCGTTGGGCTGCTACCATTTCGGCAATACACTGCGCCAAACCTCCTTTAATATTTTCATTCTTGGCTTCAACTAAGGTAACAACAGGTCGGTGAATCTCATAAATTTCTCGTGAAGCGGTCAAAATAAAGTCACAATAACCGTTTAATCCTAACTCGGAATCAATATTGAATTCTGACCCAGAAAAAAAACCAACTTCATTATGAAAGATTTCCCGGATTTCTAATAATGTTGGAGCGATTAAGAGTTCAGACCGGGCTTTTTCTGTATTGATGGCATTGGCGAGAGGAATATTTCGTTGTAAGATTTGTTGTAAAAGTTCGCTAACTTCGACGGGAGCAATATCCGTAAACAAATTTTGCGATTCATCAATGTTTAAGTCAAACCGATTACACACTTCAGCAATGGATTTAAATTCGCTGTAGGACATTGCTTATGCTCCAACAAAATTGCTTTAACTTTAAACATAGAACTAGTTGAACAAAAATCAATATAGGAATCCTAAATGAATTGTGATAATTTTTGATGCCATATTCCCTACTCCCGTCTTGATGCAATAGCGAGTGGGGGAACCCACGCCAGTTGCTCATGGTTTGGGTTCTGTGTGCGGAACTTGCTTCCGCACCTTGTAAGCCCCGTGGGAACCCCCTTTGGCGGCACTGGCTCCCCAAGACCGCGCTGCATCGCTACTCCCTACTCCCTGTTCCCTGTTCCCTAGGATGCTCATGGTTCAAAAGAGCATCAGAAATCGTGCCTCGAATTCCCGTAATTAACCCTTGAGTAATTTCCTCAAACAGAAACTGACTCAATTCGCAACCAAAGTCAGGCTGCATAATCCGTTCCCCTGGACGGGTTGACAGGATAATTTCCAGACTTTGGACAATATCCTCCTGATCAGACACCATCTCCACCGTTCCAGTATCCCGGTTAAATGTCGGGGGGGGGGAAACTCCATCCTCTCCCTAAAAAAGAGCTGTTTTCTTCCATTTGCCTCTTGCCTATTGCCTCTTGTTCTAGTCAACCTTCCCCTTATCGGTCAATTTGTTGACTAGGTTTTCATGTTCCGGTGAGTTTAATCCCTGCTGTAAAATTGCTAATACTTGGGCTAAGTTTCCAGTAAGTAAAGCGTCTTGGGCTAACCATAAACCAGGAAAGTAGTCACTACAGATAATGCCTTTATCATTCGGTTCTAGTTTTATATATTTTCCTTCCCTTAACCGAAACCAATCAAGTTCTCCGTCATAAACCCGCCAAACTAAATATTCTTGAACTTGATTACGTCGGTAAGCTTTTAATTTATCATTTAAATCAATAGAAGCGCTACTTGCTGCAATTTCTACGATTAATTCTGGCGCACCTTCTACATAGCCGTCTTCACTAATCCTTGATTGTCCATCTACCGTTAGTCTTAGTAAAGCATCCGGTTGAGGTTCATTGTCTGGATCAAGTCTAACTGTACAATTATCGCCTAGTTGAACATTAGGAGTAGAAGCTTTATAGACACCAAGCCATGTTACAATAGAAGCATGGGGTTCCCCATGTTGCTTAATTCTTAAGGGCGATGCCATATAAACAACTCCTTCGATTAATTCGGCTTTTTTGACATCAGGCATTTGTGCATAACGCTGTTCAAATTCAACCTGAGTAAGTTGATCTCCACTTTCAAGGGGTGGAATTGAATTTTTGGGTTTTAATATGGTTTGAGACATGGTTTTTTTAGCAGTAGGATTTGTAGGATTTGTAGGGTGCGTTAGCTTTTAGTGTAACGCACCATTGTACGAACTTTGGTGCGTTACGCTATCGCTAACACACCCTACTGGCGTGGCACACCTAATTTGGGGCATTATAATCTGCCATCTCTTCCTCTTCAAACTAAGGTAACAACAGGTCGTTGACTCTCATAAATTTCTCGTGAAGCGGTCAAAATAAAATCACAATAACCGTTTAATCCTAACTCGGAATCAATAGTGAATTCTGAACCGGAAAAAAAATCAACTTCATTATTTAATATTTGCATAATTTCTAATAATGTAGGAGCGATTAAGAGTTCATACCGGGCTTTTTCTGTATTGATGGCATTAGCAATAGGAATATTTCGTTTTAAGATTTGTTCTAAAAGTTTGCTAACTTCCACGGTAGAAATATCCGGAAACAAATTTTACGACTCATCAATGTTTAAGTCAAACCGATTACACACTTCAGCAATGGATTTAAATTCGCTGTAGGACATCGATTATGCTCCAACAAAATGGCTTTCACTTTAAACATAGAACTAGTTGAACCAAATCAAGTAGAAGTAGGGAAAAAAAATCTACTCTTGTCAGCTAGTCCCTACGGTGCGCGTTCCCTACTCCTAGATTACTATAATGATTGATAGATTTGATGTTCTCTGTTAATAAAAATATCAGCTAATATCTGATAAGCTTCTGTCCACGCTGCTATCACTTCCTCTGTCGCCGCTTCATGCAACACATCCTTCATCGCTTGTAGTAAACTCTCTCCCACAATGGGATATTGTTCTGGTTTAACATTGGTTTTTACATGACGATGGGCAATCACCTCAACCATTGATTTTAAAGCTTCCGGATTATCAATTTTGGTAGCATAACTATAGACTGCTGTCGCTAACTTAGCTGGTTGAGAACCATTGGCTTGAGCTGACATATCAAACTGTGCTTTTACCTCTGGATGGTTATGAAACATGATTTCATACATCCGAGTAGTAATTTGCTTACCATGCTTTTTGAGGAGGGGAGCTGTTGACTTGATAATATCTATGGTTTCTTGGCTAACCTGATTCACCGGTTTAGGCTTTTCCGAGAGGGTTAGCAAAAATTTTAGATTCTCTTGGGCTTGTAACTTATGAGGTGCTTTAGCAGGTATAAAGATAAAAACTCCTGCTTCTAAGGTAATCTCTTTCTGGTCTAAGGTCAGAATTCCTTTCCCTTCAATCACCGTGATGGCGGCATTACGAGGTGAAGTATGCTCCTCAATTGCTGTACCTTTTGCCAGACAAAATAGGGTGTATTGGCAATTGTTATCCTTGAGCAACACTTTGCTAATCATCCCTGTTGGATAGTCAGCTAATTTTTGTAGGGAAGTGCTAAACGATGTGTTGGCTGTAGCGATCGCATTAACCATTATCCTTTCCTCATCACAAATTTAGAAAGTTCTAAGATTTGGAAATATCCCTGAACTCGTTGTTACTTTTACTGTGACAGAAATAGTTAGCGCTGTCCTTGAGCTAGCTCATAAAGGAAGTAAATTGTTGATCATAACTATCAAACACGCTCAAAGGACTGGTAGGAATGGTCTCATCGATTGAACAATTAGCTCAAGTCTGGGTGCTGAAAGACCTAGAAACCTCAGCGCTAGCGAATCTATTGCCTTATACCAAAGTACGGACTTATTTGCAGAATGAGATTGTGATCTACGAGGGCGATCGCCTCCCCTGCCAACTCTATGCCTTAATCAAGGGAACTCTGCAAATTCAAAAAACCGGGACGAGTGGTAAAGAAAGCCTTTTGCGCATCATCCCTGAGGGGGATATTTTTGCGGCTCCGGCAATTTTTGGTAATGGTATTGCTCCCGCAACAGTTATTTGTCAGGTGGACTCCCTAGTGCTAACCATAGAACGAGAGGCGCTGTTAGAGACCATTCGCCATACCCCAGAAGTGGCGTTGCGAATCCTGGAAGTCTTTAACCAACGCCTGCAACAAATTCATAACACCGTACATGGGCTAATTTCTGAAAGGGCAATTGTACGACTGGTGCGTCTGCTGCAATACTATGCAACTCGCTATGGAACTGAGTCTGTTGCTCAGGGAGAGTCCTTAAATGTCAACCTTCCGTACTATCAAATTGCTCGCAGTATTGGCATTACCTATGAAGAATGCGTGCGTTTGTTCAAAAAGATCAATTCGATACAAACAGTAGTTACCTACAAGCGGGGAGGCAAAATTATTATCAATGACTGGCAGCAGTTAGATGCGTTCGCGGACAACGAAGGATGAAAAGACTAGGGAGTCGGGAATCGGGAGTCGGGAATCGGGAGTCGGGAATCGGGAGTCGGGAAAAAATCCTGTGTACCTCGTTTGTACCTCGTTACTATGAGAAACGCGCTTATTGCAGGCATTGTTATAGCTTCCACCACCTGCGATAACCAGGTCTGAACCGTAAAGTCAGTGTGGGATGAATTACCCCCTGAAAGTTTTGTTAATTATGACTCTTTCTGCTCAGTTTGTGACTCCTCAGTTTCTGATGTCGGATTATTCATCTCGTCTTTAAAGCCTCTGAGGGTTTTCCCTAGGGCGCTGCCAATTTCAGGAATTTTCTTCGGTCCAAAAATCACAACTGCCACAACGCCAATAATCATAACTTCCGGCCATCCTAAACCAAACATAGCAATTTCCTCCAAACTCCTGTTAACCTTGAATTAACCTTGAACTGCTTTATAGCACTTAGCCCATCCTACTTCACGGCCAAGCAAAAAAATTCTCTAACAAATCTACTTTATGGTTTTAGCAGGTGCACAATCAACCTAGCTCAATCTAGGTCGCAGACTCAATGTAGTAATTTTATGGCGGGGAAGATGCCGACCCCACTGACATTGATCCGAAGATTGCTGCAATGCACCCCTAGTCCAGGGTACTAGGAAGGAATTCGATGCGTTCGCGTAGCGTGGCCGTAGGCCAATCGCAAACAAAATCCTTTATCCAATCCCAGCAGTAACAAAGTTTTGTGTAGCGCTAAAGGATTGCCCATGGCAAGCTGATATCCTAAGCTTATCCAAAGTCCATACTTAGGATGTCTTGCTCCAATTGATGGTCACCAATAAGGTGAGAAGATAGAGGTCGTTGGATGAAGGAGGAAAGAAAAAGTATAAAAATATACCATTTGCAAGGGTTACAATCAATGCAATGGTTGATACTTCTTGTCTTGTATGCCTTTTATCTTTTGCCTACCCCTCTTGTTAAGGGGGATAATGGGGGGAGAACCCATCCAACCCTTTGGTCTGCAAGCCTGTTGCCTCAATGTTACCCATAGCCTTTAAGTGTTAAGGAATGTCAACCACTTCCACGCCATCCCTAAGAACCCAACAAAACCCTCTGTGCGCTAAGCTGGCGGACTGTATTGAATCGAACTGGCGGCGCTACTTAGACCTTTCTCCTTATCATTTACCAGCCGAGTTAGGTTACGTACAAGGACGGCTTGAGGGAGAGAAACTGACTATCGAAAACCATTGCTATCAGACACCTCAGTTTCGGAAGATGCACCTGGAATTGGCAAAAGTAGGTGAGATGTTGGACATTTTACACTGTGTAATGTTTCCTCGTCCAGACTATGCTTTGCCCATGTTCGGCTGTGATGTGGTGGCAGCCAGAGGACAAATCAGTGCTGCGATCGCAGACCTATCTCCACTTAATCCTAAACGTACCTTACCAGAAGCCTATCACTGTTCTTTAGAGACCCTACCAAAACCTGAGTTTAAACAGCCCCGTGACTTACCACCTTGGGCGGACATTTTTTCAGAATTTTGCATTTTTGTGCGTCCCAATGGTCCAGAAGAAGAAGCACAGTTCCTGACATGGGTGGATGATTTATTACAGATTCACTGTGCCCATGCTGCTAATGCCCTACCGGTCTCTAGAGAAAAGCAAGCAGAAATTATTGCTAGTCAACACTATTATTGCAGCAAGCAGCGGCAAAATGACAAAACCCGGCGGGTGCTTGAAAAAGCGTTTGGTGTTGAATGGGCGGAGAACTATATGACCTCGGTACTATTTGACTTGCCGGGAACTTGATAGTTATATCCCCGGCGCGAGGATTGCTCACGCCGGGGGAGTTGTCAACAATAATTATTCTTGTACTGTTACAGATGTTCCCAAACCCACTCTGTTATACAAAGCTTTGACATCATCATTACGCATCCGGATGCAACCGTGAGACACTGCTTGTCCCACCAGTTCCTCATCATTGGTACCATGAAACCCGATGTAGTGTGTTCCATCACTCCAAAATGCCATCCACCTTGGACCAAGAGGGTTTTCTGGTCCTGGAGCAACGATTTCACCAGTGATAGGATGCTGCCAAACTGGATTTTGAACCATCTGTGTCACTTGGAAATTACCTGTAGGAGTTTCCCAACCAGGCTGACCAATGGCAACTGGATAAGTGCCTTCGAGTTTATCTCCTCGATAAACATAAACACGACGCTCACTTAATTTAATCACTAAACGAGGGGTATTATTAAAGAAATCTTCCTCTTGGCGCAGATAGTGATTGACTTCTTCGAGAGGAGACAATTCTGGTGTTTCAACCCTTGGCAGAAAGCTTTCATAGGGAATTTCTTTCCAGTTAGAGAAACTAGTATTGGTTAGATCAGCGGCGGCGGTGGCTACCTCTGCGTAGAATAACGGGATAGCTACACCTAAGCCGCACACAATTAAGCGTTGGGTGGAAAGTTTTCCGTTCACGATTTCCTCTTAGCTATTTGATATTTTATGTGCATATTTTAATTGATCATGTTTTGTTCACTTTTGACCGTTGACTGTTGACAGTTCTACAGCTCCACGGCTTTGATCTAAACACCCATGATCTAAACACACATAGCTATCGGACTTTATCCGACTCCCCACTCCCCACTCCCCACTCCCTACTCCCTACTCCCTATTCCCTATTCCCTAAAACCAAAATAGATGTCAAACTGACTGCTTAATGTTAAGTTGTGACAGCTTACTGGGAGCTACTGCGCCTTTTTCAGTAATAATGGCAGTGATTAACTCCGCCGGAGTAACATCAAAAGCTGGGTTATAAAATTCCACTTTAGGAGGACAAATCACTGTTTCCCCAATCTGATAAATTTCTGAGGGGTGACGTTCTTCAATGGGAATCTCTTGGCCAGTAGATAGCTGAAAATCAATGGTTGAGATTGGAGCAGCGACAAAGAACGGTATTTGATGAGCTTGAGCAATCAGGGCTAAACTATAGGTACCAATTTTGTTAGCCGTATCCCCATTGGCAGCAATTCGATCAGCTCCCAGTACAACCGCATCAATTAGCCCTTGTTTCATACAATGGGCGGCCATGCTATCAGTAATTAAAGTAACCGGAATACCTTCTTCGACACATTCCCAGGTGGTTAACCTAGCACCTTGCAAGCGGGGGCGGGTTTCGTCAGCATATAATCTGGCTAATCGCCCCTCCCGCCACGCCGAACGCACCACTCCCAAGGCAGTACCATAGCCAGCTGTTGCCAACGCTCCTGCATTACAATGGGTCAGAAGACACAGTTTGTCGGGGGTTGTCGGTAATACCTCTAATCCGCGATCGCCTATGGCTTGACAGGTTTGCAAATCCTCCAGCTGAATTTGTTTAGCTGTTTCAAGTAAGGAACCTTTAATCTCTTCTACTGTCCCAATCGTTTCATAGGCATTTTTAAGCATCCGCATGATTGCCCAAAACAAATTCACGGCTGTAGGACGAGTTTGCCGCAACTGCTGCGCTACAACTTCAAGCTGTTCGAGGAAAGCCTTGCGTTCTTTAGTTTTAATCTCTCTTGCGCCAAGGTAAATGCCATAAGCCGCTGCGATTCCAATCGCTGGCGCTCCCCGAACAATCATAGTTTTAATCGCCTCAACCATATCTTCACAGCGGCTGATTTCTACAATGGAATATTTGCCGGGTAAGCGGTTTTGGTCAATGAGGATAACTCGGTCGTTTTCCCAAACAACGGGATACACTTGGTATATGGATGAGTTCATCTAAAATCGGTATATTCTTAATTGTTAATTGTTAATTGTTAATTGCTATTTTGTTAACGGTTGACGGTTAACTGTTAACCGTTAACCGTTAACCGTCAACCGTCAACCGTCAACTGTTAACATTGATAAATTAACTAACAGCAGAGGGTTGTCTACTAAAGAACGCTTCCCTGATCTGTTCAGCAATTTGAGAGCCAGTCAGCCCCAAATCAGCTTTTGATTCATCGGGCTTGGCATGATCTACTAATTGATCCGGTACACCAAAGCGCTTGAGGGGAACTAATATATCATTATCCATCAGTGCTTCTGCCACCGCTGAACCAAAGCCACCGATTAAGCACCCTTCTTCTAGGGTAACTACACGACCAATTTTCTGAGCCAAGGGGAAGATTAATTCTGTATCTAGGGGCTTGACAAAACGAGCATTAATCACCGTTGCTTCAATACCATGCTCGCTAAGAATTTCAGCGGCTTGCATGGCGGTGTAAACCATACTGCCATACCCTAGCATTAACAGGTCGTCACCATTACGCAAGAGTTCTCCTTTACCAATGGGTAAAGCTTCCCAACCATCTTCCATCAGGGGAACGCCATAACCACTACCCCGAGGATAGCGCATGGCAATCGGACCATCGGTGTGGTTTACTCCTGTAACTACCATACGTTGCAGTTCAGCTTCGTCTTTGGGAGCCATAATTACCATATTGGGAATGCATCGCAAATAGGCGATATCATACATCCCTTGGTGAGTAGGGCCATCAGCACCCACAATTCCCGCACGGTCGAGGCAGAAAAAGACCGGTAGGTTTTGGATACAAACGTCGTGAATGATTTGGTCGTAAGCCCGTTGTAAGAAGGTGGAGTAAATCGCTGCAACTGGTCGCATTCCTTCACAGGCTAGGCCAGCCGCTAGGGTGACGGCGTGTTGTTCCGCAATCCCAACATCAATGTATTGGTTAGGGAGTTTTTCTTGCAATTTATTCAACCCTGTCCCGGTAGCCATAGCTGCCGTGATGCCAATGATTTTGGGATTATTCTGAGCTAGTGTGACCAGGGTGTGGGCAAACACTTTGGAATAGCCGGGGGGTTTGGGTTTTTTAGCTGGAAGCGCTTTACCCGTAGCTAGGTTGAAGGGACTTTGGGCATGGTAACCCACTTTGTCCGCTTCTGCGATCGCATACCCTTTGCCCTTCGTAGTTGCCACATGCACCAGCACTGGTCCATCTAGCTTGTGGGCGTTGGTAAAGGTGGAAATTAACTCCTCTAGATTGTGACCATCTACCGGTCCGATGTAAGTAAAGCCAAGTTCTTCAAATACTGCTCCGACCTTAGGTACGGCTAAACGCTTCATCCCTTCCTTGATCCGTTGCAAGTCTGGGGATAAAGACTCACCGACAAAGGGGAGATTTTTGAACTGTTCCTCTAAATTGTCAGTAAGAAACTGCATCGGCTCAGAAAGCCGCACTTTGTTGAGGTAACGGGGAATAGCCCCGACATTGGGGGAGATGGACATCTCATTGTCATTGAGAACCACCAGTAGTTTAGTATGGGGTAAATGTCCTGCATGATTGATGGCTTCCAATGCCATGCCACCGGTCAGAGCACCATCACCAATAACTGCTGCCACTTTGAAGTTTTCCCCTTTGCGGTCTCGGGCGATCGCCATACCCAAAGCAGAAGAAATACTGGTGGAGGCATGACCGGCTCCAAAGTGATCAAACTTATTCTCGCAACGCTTTAGATAACCAGCAATACCATCTTTCTGCCGTAGGGTATGGAATCGGTTATAGCGCCCCGTGAGCATTTTGTGGGGATAAGCTTGGTGTCCAACGTCCCAGACTACCTTATCATAGTCAAGGTCAAGTGTTTGATACAGAGCTAGGGTTAATTCTACCACTCCCAAGCCTGGGCCTAAGTGACCACCACTAGTAGCTATGGTTTGGAGATGTTTCTCGCGAATTTGACGGGCAATTTCCTCTAGTTGACGAATCGATAGACCGTGCAACTGATTTGGATGAGTAATTTCACTGAGATGCATACCGTCTCTTTGAATTGCTACTGGATTGTGTTAATGTTTATCATTCGACTCCCTAAAAGTATCCAATAATTTGGCGCTTCGAGGGTTATATGGAAGCTAAAGATTACCTGAAAAATGGCATTTCTGGTCAATTTTCCATTGTAAATTTTCCTTGCGACCAGCAGCCCCTAACCATTGCTCCCGATATTCCAGTAACGGAAGCGATCGCTACGATGAATCAAGCAGGAAGCAGCTATGTGCTGGTGCTAGAGCAGCAGCAATTGGTAGGCATTTTTACAGAACGGGATGTGGTCAAAGTAGCAGCAGCTGGAATGGTACACTCAGGGGTTGCCATTGGTGATGTGATGACTCAAGAGTTAATTACCTTGCCCATCATACCGACACCAGACATTGTTTTGGTCGAGTCCCGATTACGTCAATACCAGATTCGTCACCTACCCCTAATGGATGAGCAAGGTCAAGTAGTAGGTGTGGTGACCCCCCACACCATGGCAGCAATACTCTCTGCTATCGTGACTAAGGTCGAAGACTTGCAGCAAAAGTTGACTCAAAAAGAAGGGGAATTAGTGGCAGCTAATCAGCGATGGCAGCAGGAAGTTGCTGTAAATCAGCAGTTTGAGGAGGAATTGGGGGAAAATGAACATGCTTGGCAGTTGAGCCAAGAACGTCTTGAGAGTATTCTGGCTTCCCTAGAAGCAGTGGTATGGTCTTTTGATCCTTCCATTGACAAATTGCTTTATCTTAACAGTGCTACCGAGCAAGTCTATGGTCGCAGTATGACTGAGTTCTTCGGAAACTTACGCCTGTGGCAATCAGTGGTTCACCCAGAGGATATCGAAACCTATGAACTGGCTGACCAAACCCTGCTGTCAACTGGTGCCAAAGATATTGACTACAGAATTTTGCGACCGGATGGAGCTGTGATTTGGATTCGCCATCGCGCTCACCTCCTGAAAGATGCTAATAACACTCCAAGTCGGATTTATAACATAGCCATCGACATCACACAGCTCAAACAGGTCGAGGAAAACCTCAAAGCTACCCTAGTTGAGAAAGAGGTGCTGCTCAAAGAAATTCACCATCGGGTCAAAAACAACTTACAAATTGTTTCTGGCTTGCTACACTTGCAATCTCTGACAGTAGATGAACCCCAAACCCGAAGACACCTGTCGGAAGCTCGCCATCGCCTTGAAGCCATGGCTCTAATTCACAAGAAACTTTATGGTGCCTCAGTGATAGGCAACCTGGATGTAGTCGATTATATCCAGAACCTAGCGGTGAACTTACTGGTAGCTTATCAAGTCACTAGCGATAGGATTCAGTTACACACCACTATTGAACCGATTCCCCTCAGTATTGATCAGGCAATTCCTTGCGGTCTAATCATCAATGAACTGGTATCCAATTCCCTGAAGTACGGGTTTCCCAATGGACGCTCTGGTGAGATTCACATTCAATTGCGCCGTAACGGGGACGGTGAGGTTGAATTGATTGTCCGAGATAATGGGGTTGGTTTACCAGAAGAGTTAGATTGGCGTAATACCCAGTCTTTAGGATTATCGTTAGTTTATGACCTGGCAACGGAGCAACTAGACGGGAGTATGTTTCTCGACAAAAGCGAGGGCACAGCTTTCCGAATAGTATTCTCAACAGCAACAATTCTAGAAGCAATAGGACAACAATCGTGGTTACCAGGGTATTAGTTGTAGAAGACGAAGTTATTGTTGCTAAGACAATTGCTAGCCAGCTTAAGCAATTGGGGTATATGGTATCAGCTACCGCTTCATCTGGTTCTCAAGCCATTACCAAAGCCGCTCAAACTAAGCCTGACTTAGTGCTGATGGACATTTTCCTAAAAGGCAAGATGGATGGTATTACTGCTGCTAGGCAAATCCGTGAACATTTACGTATTCCTATCGTCTATTTGACTGCCTATGCGGATGAAGACACCTTGCAACGGGCTAAGGTTACCCAACCCTTTGGCTATGTGACCAAACCGTTTAACGAGAGAGATTTGCGGGTTGCTATTGAGATGGCTCTCCAGCAATACCAGATGGAGCAGTCATTGCAGAACAGCCAAGCTCAGTTGTCATCCATTTTAAACTCTATCGATGATGCGGTTATTGCTACCACCCCAAAAGGTACGATTACTTTTATGAATGCTTCCGCTGAAGCTTTGACTGGCTGGAACCAATCCGAGGTATGGGGGCGAGATGTGACCTCAGTGTTCCCAATTGTTAATGATCTGACCGGGAATCTAGTTAAGTATCCCCTAGAGAAAGTGATCAAGACGGGACAAGTGGTCTATCTGGGCGAGCATAACGCTTTGATCGCAAAGGACGGTGGTCGAATTCCTGTTGGTAATAGTGCCTCACCCCTAAAAGACCAACTCGGAAACGTCAATGGAGTAGTGCTCGCGTTTTGGGATATCAGCGAGGATCCTCAGACAGAAATGTTAGAGGAGGTGTTGGCAAAAGAGCAAGAAATACAAGATTTCCGCTCCCAGTTCGTTTCCACCGTTTGCCACGAATTCCGTAATCCCCTCAGTGTGATCCTAACTGCTGCTGAGTTACTCAAGCGGTATGGTAATTTAGCCACTCAGGAGCAAAAGCACCGTTATCTAAAACGAATTACTATTTCAGTAGAGCGTATGACTGAGTTGATGGAAGAGGTGTTGCTAATCGGTCAAGCTGAAGTAGGTCGGCTAGATTTTATTCCAACTCCGATGAACTTGGAGCAATTCTGCCAGGATTTAATTGCAGAACTATGCCTAGATGAAGCCAGCCGCAACCGGATTGTTTTTACCTCTGACGGGATCCATACAGAGGTTTGTATGGATGATAGACTTATACATTACATTATAACTAATCTGCTTACCAATGCTCTGAAGTATTCTCCTTCTCATGAAATCGTGACGCTTCACCTAACCTATGATCTTAAACAGCAGTTGGTTGTGTTCCGCATCCAGGATAAAGGAATTGGGATTGCTGAAGCAGACCAAAATAAAATTTTTGAGTCTTTTTATAGAGCAAAAAATGTGGGAACGATTCAAGGGACTGGTCTGGGACTATCGATTGTGAAACGCTGTGTGGAAAAGCATCAGGGAGAGATTGAACTGACTAGCGAATTGGGCCTTGGGACAACATTTACGATTAAAATTCCCATAGTAAGTAATGGGGAAGTAAGACTTCTGACTTCAGACGTCACAAGTGCTGATTGGCAATGGCTCGGGAGTAGTAGCAATTAGCTATAGCAAGTCTTATACCCATGAGGTACAAATTTTTAGGTTTTAGGTTTTAGGTTTTAGGTTTTAGGTTTTAGGGAGCAGATAAGAGGCATGCTAGACCCACCCCTAACCCCTCCCAGGAGGGGAAGGCAAGAGGCA
>NZ_CEYLVT010000050.1:0-38041 GCF_982860115.1 Moorena sp. | reverse complement strand
AGTAGCGTGGCCAACGGCCAACGGCTGACGGCTGATCACTGACCGCTCTGGTTAATCACTTCCCAAATAGTGCCTGGATTTTTCGGTTACGCTAATAGGTGATGCGGTTTATAACCTCATGAGGTACAGAGTATTTTTTCCCTGTTCCGGTGATATGCTGTTCCCTGCTGCCTACTCCCTACTTCTGTACGACCAGAAGAGATATGATGGTTACTTAAGCGAATTTGATCTGAGATGTTCGAGAGTGAAACGATTGCTGCGATCGCAACAGCAGTTGTCCCCCAACAAGGGAGTATCGGTATTGTGCGACTGTCAGGAAGGGATGCGATCGCAATTGCCCGTACTGTTTTCCAGGCACCGGGGCGTCAGGCTTGGGAGAGTCACCGGATTCTCTACGGCTATGTGCGTCATCCCAAAACCCAACAGCTAGTGGATGAGGCATTGCTGCTGATTATGCAAGCTCCCCGTTCCTACACTCGTGAAGATGTGGTAGAGTTCCATTGCCACGGTGGGATCATGCCTGTACAAAAAGTGTTGCAATTGTGCCTAGAACAAGGAGCGAGATTAGCACAGCCAGGAGAATTTACCCTGCGGGCATTTTTGAATGGCCGTTTGGATTTGACTCAGGCAGAAAGTGTTGCTGACTTAGTGGGGTCTCGCTCCCCAGCAGCGGTTCAAGCCGCCCTAGCTGGGTTGCAAGGCAAGCTCGCCACACCCATTCGGGAAGCCAGAGCTACTTGCCTGGATGTTTTGGCAGAAATTGAGGCTCGAATTGATTTTGAGGAGGATTTACCGCCCCTTGATCAAGGCGCAATTGTGGCTCAACTTAACCAGATCTTAACAGAAGTATCCCTACTATTAGCCACTGCGGATCAGGGGGAGCTATTGCGCACTGGTTTAAAAGTGGTGATCCTGGGGCGACCCAATGTCGGAAAATCGAGTTTATTGAATGCCTGGAGTCGATGCGATCGCGCTATTGTCACTGACCTTCCTGGTACCACTAGAGATGTAGTAGAATCCCAGTTAGTGGTTGGGGGAATCCCGGTACAGGTGCTCGATACAGCAGGAATTCGGGAAACCGCTGACCAAGTGGAGAAGATTGGAGTAGAGCGATCGCGTAGTGCAGCCATGGCAGCTGACTTGGTATTACTGGTGATTGAAGCAACCACTGGCTGGAGTGCAGGAGACCAGGAAATTTACCAACAGGTGCAAGAACGTCCCGTAATTCTAGTGATTAACAAAACTGACCTAGCCAGTGATAAGAGTGAATCTACCGTATGCTATCCTAATACTATAGAGCAGGTAGTGAAGACAGCTGCTGCCTACAATCTAGGGATTGATGCTCTGGAGAAAGCAATTCTTGATGCAGTAAATCGTGGCAACCTGCAAGCCGCTGATTTAGATTTAGCCATAAACCAACGACAAGCGGCTGCCTTGACTAGGGCGAAAATGTCTCTTGAGCAAGTGCAAGAAACTATTGCCCAAAAGTTACCCTTAGATTTTTGGACGATAGATTTGCGTGGAGCAATTCAAGCCTTGGGAGAAATTACAGGAGAGGAAGTAACCGAATCAGTGCTTGACCGCATTTTCAGCCGTTTCTGTATTGGGAAGTAAGATCAACTTAGATCGTGACCATTCGCAAGTTATTCGCCTCAGCTAATTCTTGATTTGTTGGTAAGTAATCTGCAAGAACAAAGTAAGTGGTATCCTCTGTTCCCCAGTCATTTTTAGTGTTGCCAGGTAGATCAACTTTACCTGTGTTACCAAATAGTTTTTCGTTCATAGTGACAACTGCTTGCCAAACCTTAACTAAACTTGCTATTTTACGTTACTTATTTCCTATTTATTTGTATGAACAGTTAACTTTAATTGTGTCCAACTATAGCGCTTTTCATAGCTATGAGGTATACAGATTTTTTTTTCTTATTTCCAGATCCGCTGTTCCCTAAAACCGAAAACTTTGTACCTCACCCAATTAAAAACGGCTAAAGTTATTAGTAGCTATAACTTTAGCTGAAGATTATTGGTTTGTACTAAAGGATGCTTTACGATAGCTCCTCTTGCTGATGTTTCCTGCCAAAACCACTCGATAACACCGTCGAGTTCAGGACTTCTGGTGATCAGGTACCAAATTTCTATCCACTCATCGTCACTCTGTTTGAAATTAATGACGTTGTTGTTTTTGGTGCCATCTCCTGAGGGATGATAACGCAGGGTGATCTTTGCTTTGCGAGCATCCTCTGCTTTTGGTCGAGAGCCATCTACTACGACTATCCCTAATCCCAGATGTTCTGGCATGAGTAACCACTCCTCGGAATCTGGGGGAAGTTCTAATCTGAACGTTTTTCCAGCTTTGGTGTACTTGGTTTCTACCACCAATGACTCTCCAGTAAAAGGTAAGGTAACAGGCTGAAATTTTGAACGACGAAGGATTGCTTTCGCTTCTCCACAGGTGACCTCAATTGAGGAAATTGGGGCATTGTTTCCTTCAAAACCAAGCCGAACTACTTTCTCTGTCACCTCTGAATCCTTAGGGTTAGGTTTTTCGATGGGCGGCATTGAGGGGTCTTGTTGAGGCTCTTCAATTGGCGTGGGTGAAACCTGCACATAATCTGAGCCGTTTCCATCACGAAACCAAGAACTTACGTCACTGTGCCGTTCAAAAGAGTACTGTTTAGTCTCAGTTTGCTTAGCCGTTGCTTTGAGAATGGCCTGATCGGGAACAGAATTTTTTCCGGTTACTTTGCTAACCATGGTCAAAAGTTGATTAGCTGCATTTTTTTTAGCATCCCCATCCACGGTTTCCCGGAGTTGATCGGACACATCATTAATGTCTTGGCGGCTAAGGGTGAGACGCTTTTCTTCTAGAGCTGTCTCGATTTGAGCCAGACATTGCTCTAAGGTAATGGTTGGTTTTTGTTGCTCGTCATTGTTTTTATTTCTTCGCCATGGCACTCTCCAAGGGGATGAGGAGCTATCATCATCCTCTAATTCAGTTTGTGTGAGTATTTTGATATCCGGTGCTACATCTCCCTCAATAGTGCTTTGGCTAGAGGCTCCTACCCCAAGGGAAACATCGTATCTGACAGTGAAATAGTTTTTATTTCCGTTGAAAGCACATAGAACGGTTGCTTTATCTTCAGCAGTGAGCCGCAGGTTGAAAATAGTGGAGTAGGGTGACAACCCGGATGATGGCTTAGTTTCCAAATCCTGAATGTTATCTTGACCATCTGCGATCGCAAGGGTCACTCTGGGACTGGAAACCGGTGCTAATTTTAGGGAAATCAGGTCTGAGTCGAGTTCTCGATAGCGTCTGGTTAACTCTTTTTTGAGGGATTCGAGGAGTTTGGAGTCTGTATCCCAGCGCGTCTGTAATTGGAGTATGGCAGCGCGATCGCTAACCAACATATTGATAGTAGGTTTTCCTAATTGATTCAGTTCTGGTGATGGTTCTGCTGGAATGTAATAAAATGTCCAGGGATCGGATCTGGCATCCTGGTAGCAGTAGACACTGCGAAATTTGAATCCTAAATTTTCTGGCAATTTTGTCATGTCTAACTCCTGAGTTATAGCGCTGCGGGTAGGAAAGAGTGGGAAGTGTGGTAAGTCTTTAACACAACAATCGATTACACGTAAATTTTGAGAGATTCAAAGGGAGAAAGGTATTCTGACCATGATTGAGGGGAGCTAGGGTTGGTACCTAATGATTTGGGTCGCTGTTGACGTTATTTAACTTAACAACGCTCTGTGACTGGTTTAAATCTTTGATCACTATCGTTGTGGACGCAGACTCCCTCACCAGATTTTTGAGAGCGACTGAATCCTCAAACAAACCTGTCATGCTGATGACTCCCTCAGACTTTGCGAAAACTTATACCGATTAAAAAAAACGATTGCTACACCTTAATCACCCGATCAGCCGTACACCTGATCAACCGTATACTTGGTTAGCCCTAGATCCGTAAACTTAATCACCCATACACCGGATCATCATCTGTAGCTCGAATAAATCAAATTGATCTTATTCTGGTAGTGCAAGCCCATACATAAATATCAAGGTCGTTAGAGGAAATTTATGTAACGTATTGTAAATACTTACATAAAGGGTGATATTTTGACCGTGAGCACAATTGGTAACAACGGATACATCCAGTTTCCCTGATTAAGCAGAGGGTGACAGTACCCTTAGGGGCTTGTGACATTTAACAACAATATCAACTAATCTACCATTACCTAAAACAAAATGGTAGATTACAACTATGACACTTATACCACTTCGTAAGGCGGTCGAACTTACGGGACTTTCTAGAAACACTTTGAGGAAATATGCCGACAATGGGACGATTAAATGCGAGAAGACCCCAAAAGGAACTAGGTTCTTTGACACAGAGAGCTTGCTCAGCCTCGGAGCCAGGTCGTCTAAACATATCCGAACTGTCTGCTGTTACTGCCGAGTTAGCACCAGTAAACAAAAAGACGACCTCGCCAGACAAGTCGTCTACTTGCATTCCCTCTTCCCGGAAGCAGAGATCATCAAAGATATCGGTTCAGGTCTCAACTACAAAAGGAAAGGACTTAGAACCATACTGGAGCGACTTATGCGAGGATATCAGCTCACAATTGTTGTTACCTGTCGAGACAGACTTACCCGATTTGGGTTTGAACTCATTGAGTACTTGGTCAGTCTCAACGGTGGAAAAATCTTGGTTCTCGACCAACCTGAAAGCTGTCCCGAATCTGAACTCACCGCAGATCTTCTCTCCATCATTCACGTCTTCTCCTGCCGGGTTCACGGACTCCGGAAGTACGGTAAGAAAATCAAAGAAGATTCGAGTATTTCTAAACTCTGACCAGCGATCGCTTGTTCGCAAATGGTTTGGAGTGTCCCGGTATGTGTTCAACAAGACCGTCAAAATCCTCCATGATGGCACTGTCAAGGCTAACTGGAAAGCAATCAAAACTGGAATATTGAATGACCTTCCAGAGTGGTGCAAAGACGTGCCTTATCAAATTAAATCGATAGCGATCAAGGACGCTTGCACTGCCGTCAGGGAAGCCAATAAAAAGTACAAAAAAACATCACAGATCAACCGGGTAAAATTCAGATCAAGGAAGAACCATGTTCAATCTTGTTATATTCCTAAGTCAGCCGTTTCTGAATCAGGAATTTATCACACGAAATTGGGTAAATTAACTTATTCTGAGGGCTTACCCGGTGACATCTGTGATTGCCGACTAACCAGCAATAATGGAGATTACTATCTAGTAGTCCCTCACAAGGTGACTGCATCGAATACTGACAACCAAGGTAGAGTAGTCGCTTTGGATCCTGGAGTCAGGACTTTTATTACCTTTTTCGGTGAGACTTCCGTTGGCAAAATAGGCCATGGTGACTTTTCCAAAATTCAGCGATTGTGTCAACACTTAGACAACCTGATATCTAAAATCAGCAAAGCTAAGCGTGGTCAAAAACGTCGAATGAGAAAAGCCGCTCGCCGAATGGTAATAAAAATTAAAAACTTAATAAATGAACTTCACCACAAGGCAGCTAGGTTTTTGGTTGACAATTTCGATGTAATTATCCTTCCTACTTTTGAAACATCTCAAATGTCCAGAAGAGGAAGTAGAAAGATTAAATCTAAGACCGTAAGAAATATGCTGACTTTTGCTCATTACCGATTCAAAGAGTTTTTGAAACATAAAGCTCAAGAGACTGGAAAGACGGTGGTTGATGTCTGCGAAGCTTACACCAGCCAAACTGTCAGCTGGACAGGAGAATTGGTCAACATCGGTGGAAGTAAAACTATTAAGTCAAAGGTTGATGGTCGATCCATGGATCGAGATATTAACGGCGCTCGTGGGATATTTCTACGAGCCTTGGTAGATACACCCTGGCTGCGAGAGCAGCTTGCATTAGTGAGCCAAGATCCGCCTTTGGTAGATTTTGGTAGCTAAAAAGTATCGGTACCATTGATATTGCCATTGATATTGCCAATCACTCCTCAGCAGTTTTGGCTAAAAACATTAGATCTTACCCCTAACCAGGGCAAGGGGCTACAATAACAAGTGTTGAGATTTGTGTATCCCTGACCGGCATAGGGAAAGCTTATGGCTGCCGCTGTATTAATCCAGAACCTCCAAAAACGCTATGGAGATGTCCACGCCGTCAAAGACATCTCCTTACAAGTTGAACCGGGTCAAATTTTTGGCTTACTCGGTCCTAATGGTGCCGGGAAAACCACCACCATTCGTTGCCTATGCACGCTCACGGCACCGGACGCTGGAAAAATTGAGGTATCTGGCATTTCAGTACTACACAATCCTAGGGCAGCACGCCGCCGCCTAGGCTATGTAGCCCAAGAAGTTGCCCTAGATAAGGTACTCACTGGTAAAGAACTACTCCAATTGCAAGCTGACCTCTATCATCTTCCCAAAGCAGTTGCCAAAGAACGCATCAATAAACTGCTTGACATTTTGCAGCTCAAGGAGTATGCCAATAAAAAAACTGGCGTTTACTCCGGTGGTCTGCGTCGGCGGCTGGACTTAGCCGCTGGCTTACTCCACCAACCCGATGTTTTAGTACTAGACGAACCCACCGTAGGTCTTGACATTGAGAGCAGATTCGTGGTATGGGAACTGTTGCAAAAGCTGCGAGACTCAGGAACCACATTACTAATCACCAGCCACTACCTCGAAGAAATAGACGCATTAGCTGACCAAGTGGCAATTATTGACAAAGGGTTGATCATAGCCGAGGGGACACCATCTCAGTTAAAGGATAGTGTTGGAGGCGATCGCATTACCCTGCGCATCCGGGAATTCTCCCCCATGGAAGAAGCCAAGGAAGCCAAAGATATGCTTCAGTCCTTGCCCTTTGTGCGAGAGGTGATTATTAACAGCAATCAGGGCAATTCCCTTAACCTTGTGGTTAAACCCCAAAGCGATGCCTTAATGATCATTCAGCAAGCCTTGAAAGACGTTAGTTTACCGACCTTTGGGATTGCTCAGTCGCGACCTAGCCTAGATGATGTCTACCTAGCTGCCACAGGTAAAACCCTGATGGATGCTGAACTGGCTCAGGCTGGAAAACGGGATCCCAAGGCAGAGCGGAAACAAAATATGGCCTAAAGGAGACATAGGGCAGTGGTTAGTGGACAGTAAATACAAATTGCTCCAACTATTTTAGAATCTATGGCACGAATGAATATGAGTGAAACCCTTACCCCTCCTAAATCCGACCTTAACTGGCAACCAGACCTTACTGCACCAATCCCAGTCAATGATACTCCTGGTGTAGGTGAATTTATCCAAGAAACCCAAGCCCTAACCAAACGCCTGTTTATTCAGCTGCAACGGCGACCTTCTACCTTAATGGCTGGTATTATCCAGCCCCTAATGTGGCTAATCCTATTTGGGGCATTATTCCAAAACGCTCCTCAAGGGATTTTTGGCGAGAGTTTGAGCTATGGCAAATTTCTCGGTGCAGGTGTGATTGTGTTTACCGCCTTTGCTGGAGCACTCAATGCTGGCTTACCGATCATGTTTGACCGGGAATTTGGTTTCCTCAACCGCTTACTCGTAGCTCCGTTAGTATCTCGCTTTTCTATTGTTGCAGCCTCAGCCATATATATAATCGCTCTGAGTTTGCTGCAAACTGTGGCAATTGTCACCGCTAGTTCCTTTTTAGGAGCTGGTTTACCGAACTTAGCTGGTCTGGCGATGATTGGCTTGATTGTATTCTTGCTAGTGGTCGGAGTCACAGCCCTCAGTCTCGGACTAGCATTTGCCCTACCGGGTCACATTGAACTAATTGCAGTAATTTTTGTTACCAACTTACCCCTACTGTTTGCCAGCACAGCCCTTGCTCCTCTGTCATTCATGCCCAAATGGTTACAAGTAGTAGCCAGTCTTAACCCCCTCAGCTATGCCATTGAACCAATTCGCTATCTCTATCTCCACAATGACTGGTCTGTTGGTAGTATTGTGATGCAGGCTCCCTGGGCATCTATTACCTTTGGCCAATCCCTGTTGATATTGCTTGGTTTTAGCACAGCCGTATTACTCGCAATTTCTCCACTACTGAGCCGCCGGTTGTAATCATTCTTCCTAGGGCTAAAGCCTTAGGATCCCGTGAAATAATTAATATTAACTCATTGCTTTTTCTGGATGGTTGACTATTGACAGGGTCGCGTCAACCGTCCAAAATGAATTTGTAACAATTGTGCAGGTTAACTGTGCAGGTTAACTCAGGTTAACTATATATAACTTTATGGAGATTCCCACAAGCCAAAACCCCGCGTTTTTAAACCGGGGTTTTGGCTCGCTGCGACTTTAGTCGCCGTGAAAAAGACGAATAAAAGACTTGTTAATTTGTGCTAAGTGTGTTAGCATAATAACATAACAGAAGAGGTCGAGTTCTGATGATCATACTTGAGTTTAAGGCATACGGAAAAAAAGCACAGTATCAATCTATAGACGAAGCTATTCGGACTGCTAAATTTGTGCGGAATAGTTGTCTTCGCTTGTGGATGGATAACAAAGGGTTAAGCAAATACGACTTAAATAAATATTGCAAAACCTTGGCCAAGAATTTCCCTTTTGCCAACGAATTGAACTCAACAGCTCGACAAGCTGCGGCTGAAAGGGCATGGTCATCAATCGCTCGTTTCTTTGAAAATTGTAAAAAGAAAGTACCTGGAAAGAAAGGTTTTCCTAAATTCCAGAAGCATTGTAGATCGGTCGAGTATAAACAGTCAGGATGGAAGTTGTCTCCTGGCAAAAAATCGATCACTTTTAGCGACAAGAAAGGAATCGGAAAACTGAAACTCAAGGGTACATGGGACTTGTGGCGCTTTGATAATAAGTTAATCAAACGAATTCGCATAGTCAAGAGGGCTGATGGTTACTACGTTCAGTTTTGCATCTCTGTCGATGTAAAAGAGCAATTAAATCCTGCTGATGCGACTGTGGGACTGGATGTAGGATTGAAAGAGTTTTACACTGATTCCAGGGGCAAAACCGAACCTAACCCTCGTTTTTACAGGGCTGGGGAAAAGAAGCTAAAATTCTATCAACGTCAAGTTTCTCGAAAGAATAAAGGCTCATCCAATCGTAAAAAAGCGATTAATAGACTAGGCAGACAGCACCTTAAAATAAGTAGGCAACGTGAAGAACACGCCAAGAGACTGGCTCGTTGCGTAATCCGGTCTAACGACCTGGTCGCCTATGAAGATTTAAGAGTCAAAAATCTAGTAAAAAATCACTGTCTTGCTAAATCTATTAACGACGCAGGTTGGTATCAATTTAGAAAATGGCTAGAGCATTTTGGAACTAAATTTGGCAGAGTTACTGTTGCAGTCAATCCTGCTTACACAAGTCAAAATTGCTCTGAATGCGGCGAGGTAGTAAAGAAATCACTATCTACTAGGACTCATGTCTGTAAATGTGGTTGTAAATTAGACAGAGATCATAACGCCGCAGTCAACATTTTAAACAGAGCCTTGGGTACGGTGGGGCACACCGGAACCTGGATTGACCGTAGCTCACGCTACGCGAACGTAGATCCGAACGCTTCAGGAGATCTGACCTCTACTGTTCTTGGTTCCGGCCAGGTTTAGCAAGTCGGGTCATTGAATGAAGAATCCCCGCGTCTTTAGACCGGGGAGTGTCAAAGCAGTAGACCAGTGAGATTTATCCATTGAGGGGGAATTCCCATGACAATCAGCAACCAATCTGTTTTTACTGTAGCTGTATTGAGTGTAGCCCTTGGCATTACTACAGTTTTACTACCTCAATCCGCTACTGCCCAAAGTATAGGTACTATTCGAGCGGATGAAAATTTTAATAATCCTAACGAGCAAGACACGTTTGGGGGGTTTGGAGATAGTGGTTTCAACGCTTTTGATTTAATCCATAATGCCCAATTGGGTACAGTTGATATCGATCAGTTCAATGAGGGACAGTCTCAGAGACTAGATGATGCTGCTTCTGAGTTTAGGCGTTTACAGTTGGAACGGTTGCGCAATCCCCAACTAGCATATCCAGAAAACCAATATCCAGAAAACCAGCCTCCTACATCTGGGGTTAGCGAAACTTACTGATAATATTAAAAACTTTGGCTCAGGTTTGGATCACGATTGATATCAAGTTCGGTTAATCACTTGCTTTACCGGTTATCCCATGGAGAAAATAGCAGTTTTCAATTGGGTATTGAGAACTGCTATTTATTTATAGATAGTAATTTTTGGAAATCAAGCTAAGAAATCAGAGGAAATAGACCTTGAGGTAAACGTTTGGGGCATTGGGAAATTATCCCAGTGCAAGATATTATAGATTCCTGTATGAATCCAGTTTTCTAAATACAGCTTCTGCTCTGAGGATAACTGCTGTAATTCTTGGCTTTTTGATGATGCTTCAATCTTGTCTACCGCTTCATAGTTATTCGGAATTCGGTTCAGGACATAAGCAATTAAATCCTGACGCATGTTAGACTGGGAAAACACGTCTTGATAGGGAAATTTCGGATACCTGGCTAAGACGTTTTCAATTTCTTGAATCACTATCGGTGTAGTTAGGTGAACAAGGGGTTTAGCCATCGTTTACACTCCTTTTGCCAACCGGTCTATTATTAAAAAGCGGTTTATTAATTAAGAAATAGCGTGTTTTGATACTCACGGGGTGACAACAAAGCTCAAACCTAGATAGGTTTTAGGTTTTAGGTTTTAGGTGTTGGGTAAAATGAGCGCATCGGTGTCATTTGTATTTGCCAGCAATTGAAGCAATTTTCACCAATTCAACTTCTTCTATAGTTTTATTCAATCCATACCGCAAGGGCAATCTTCACGCTTCACCTAACCCCTAAAACCTAACCCCTATAAGATTTTCAATTAGCTTGTCACCCCCTGAGGTTTTGATCCTTGTTTTAAGTCAAGGGAACTATTCTTAACTGCTGATTAATTGCTGCTAATAGTTCCCGACTCTCTACAGGTTTGGTTAGATAATCGTTGGCTCCCATTTGCTTAGCTCGATCATAGCCATTTTCTTTTGACTCACTGGTTAGAAATATAAACGGTGTTTTCGCTGTCTTTAACCTATCTCGTAATATCTGGAGAAGCTCATACCCATCAATTGATGGTATATTAATTTCACAAATTATTAAATCAGGTCGGACAATTTTAGTTAAATTTAAACCGAGCAAACCGTCTTCTGCAGTAAGGACATTAAAGCCTTCTAATTCCAGTAAATCTGAAAAATTTGAGCGCAACATTTTATCATTTTCAATTAATAAAATTGTTTTGTTCATCGCTCCAAGCTTTATAAATTCATGATCAAGATTAATCCCCAACTTGCAGAATCTGTTCTAGCAAGAGGCGATCGCTAGTTGAGCTACCGAACCATAACGTATCCTTTGCCAGAGTACTGACAGATAACCGACCATTTGGTTCAATGCTAAAATCTTGACCCAACACTAACCCTTCCTCCTGAAGCTTCTTAATTGCCAGAGCGATCGCTACTGCCACTAAGTCAAGTTCGGGCATCAAATAATCGGGATGACGCAATAGCCAGTGACAAGCATCAAGGTTAATCTCTGGTAGTCGATAAACCGCTGCGAGTAAGACTTGCTCAATATAAGTGGGACTGGGTAAAACAGTGAGAAAGTCTTTAAGAGATTTGATAAATGTTGAGTCTTGACTCTGAAACACATCCAGAGCTAATGCGATGTATGACTCATAGTCCTGGGCAAGGCTTGTACCCATATCTCGTTCTTTGGTCAAGGGCAAACTATTGATACCCAGGACAACTGGTGTGAAGCTTTGTCTCCTTTGGTGCTCTGGGTCGTGAGGATAAGCTAAATCGATCGTGGGATTGATCGTGGGACTCAGGGATAATTGATCCAAAGGAGTGATGTTGAAAGAAGTACTAGAATTGTTACCCTTGTTTGAAAAAATGATACCCATACCCCGAAGTTCAACCCAAGATCTATTTACCTTACCTACAACTACAAATTAGGGCGCAAATGTGAAGATACTGTGATTGACTAAGCTACCAACTTAGGGGTAATATTTAATATCTCAAAGGTGAGTGCTATCGAATCTTTGTAGCTCACCCAATTGAGAACTGTGTTTGCCAGCAATTAATCTATCATGAAGTTCTTGATAATTGCCTGCAGGTTTGGCAGTTTTAATAAAACCTAAAACTCCGATGAGTCAATCGAGCCAATTAAGAATCCCTTGGATTTCCTCGACCAATTCCATAGGTTTAAACGGCTTGGTAATAATTCCAGTTACCCCCAAATCTAGAAACTGCTTTTGCTCGCTGCTCCTAGCTTTAGCGGTTAGCAAAATTGTTGGGATATCCGCCGTTACTGCATTAGCTTGTAACTGTCGAAAGGTAGCCGGTCCATCCAGCTCGGGCATCATTACATCTAGCAGAATAGCATCAGGCTGATCTGCCTCAGCCTTAGCTAATCCCTCTTTACCAGAAGCAGCTGTCAACACTTCCCACCCTGCTGCTGCTTCTAGAGAAAATTGGATGATTTCTCGAACCCCATCATCATCATCAATCACTAAAATGCGCTTAGTTGTCATACTTCTCACCTTCTGCTGCTGCTGTTTGTTCTGGTAAAGTAAAATAAAAACTGCTGCCTTCACCAACAGTACTCTCAACCCAGATTTTGCCTCCGTGCTGCTCAACTATATTACGGCAAATCGCTAACCCTAAACCCGTCCCTCCTTTTTTACGGGCATCGGAGGCATCAACCTGTTGAAAACGCCCGAATATGCTTTCAAGTTTGTCAGCCGGAATTCCCCTACCTTGGTCTTTAACAGTAAATAAGATCGTTGGACTGTTTGGGTCAGGGGGTGAGGTGGTTTCTAGTTCCTCTGGCTGTTGCAGTTCCACGGTTAACCATAGGCTAGAACCTCTGTCTGAAAATTTAATCCCATTGCTTAGTAAATTAGTTATTACTTGAATAATGCGATCGCTATCAGCCTCGAATTCAATTTCACCTTCAATGGCTTGGGACGAGACTTCCAATTTAATCCCAGCTCGATTAGCCATGACCTGCACCTGATCAACAGCTTTAACCATCAACTCAGCTGCATTTACGGGCTGCTTCGACAAACGGATCTTACCAGATTCGAGACGTTCGAGTTCCAAAATATCGTTAACTAGTCGCACTAAACGCTCAGCACTATCAGCGGCAATGCCAATCACACGCTGTCCTCGTTCAGACTGAGGTTGAATTAGACCAGTTGATAACAGGTTCAAGGCACCATGAATCGAGGTTAAGGGGGTACGGAGTTCGTGGCTGACCACGGAAGTGAATTCATCTTTCATCCGTTCAATAGCGTAGCGCTCGGTAATATCTTCCCCAATACTCATAGTGCCAATTGCCTCTCCCTGGACATTTTGGAGTAGGGTATTATTCCAAGCAATGATTTTTTCTTGCTTTGATTTGGTGAGAATCGAGTGCTGATAGTGGGATTGAAAGTCTGGCTCTAGGATATCTTGGAAGTATTGCTGTACTGACTGTTGCTGGTAATTGGGCAGGAAGTTTTCAAACCACTCCTTGCCTAAAACTTCTGCTTCTGTGTACTTAGTCAATTCTAGGAAAAAGGGATTGACATACTCCACTTTTCCCTGTCGGTCTAGTCCCACCACCACCAGTCGCACATTTTCGAGAAGGCTGCGCCACCGTCGCTCTGATTCCTGTAAGCTAGCAATTAACTGGGTACGTTCTTCTTCAAATCGTTTGCGTGAACTAATATCTCGCTGCAACACTAAGATATAGCTAATGTTTCCTTGGGTATCATGAACCACTGACCAGGAGCAGTCTGTGGTAATAATTGTCCCATTTTTGCAGACAAACTCAATTTCTTGACGATGGGTTCCCTGCTCCAGTAAAACCGGAAACTGTTGCTGGCAAATGTTTTGGTATGTGGGGGTAAAAAACTCTTCTAACCGATTACCGATCAATTCTGATTCAGCATAACCTGACTGCTGGATGACAGCGGGGTTCACTTGCTCAATCATGCCCTGAGTATCTAAGATATGGATAAAATCTGGGGCAGATTCAAACAACGAGCGGAATCGTTGTTCACTTTCGAGTAAAGCAGCTGTGCGCTGTTGAACCCTAATTTCTAATTCTCGATTGAGTTGTTGCAGTTCAGCTTCTTGCTGTTTACGCTTCGTGATATCCGTAGTGATGCCGTGAAGATGTACAGAGGTGCCATGATCACGGATAACCACATGAGCGCGATCGTTCAGCCAGCGAATTTCTCCATTAGTGAGCTGGATTCTATATTCTAAATCCCACGATTCACGACGGTTTTCTTGAATAGCTCGCCATGCCTTCTCAACATGCTCACAATCTTCTGGCACAATAAACTGTCGCCAGAGGTTGTCTTGATCGCTGAATAACTCGAAAGTTGGGCGACCATAAACTTGCTCGAAGGCTGAAGAATTAACATAGCGCAGTATCCCAGAAGGCAGTGATACTGACCACACCACGTCTTGAAGAGAACTCATAATTGCGTCGAGCCGCTCTTGGTTGGACTTCAGGGCCTTTTCATTTTCTTGAAATGCTTCTTCTGTCTGCTTGCGATCGCTAATATCGGTAATTGAGCCAACCACCCGCACTGCATCACCTGCTTCATTCCAAAGTGCTTGTCCCTGGTCAAGAATCCATTTGTAGCTGCCGTCGTTGCACCGTAAGCGATACTCTTGAAGGTAATAGGAGGCTTTCTGGGCTAAGTGATCCTCCATGGCTTTGATCACCTGGTCTACATCATCGGGATGGATGTGTGTCCACCATTGATGGTTATAGTTTCCGATGTCGTAGTTTTCATCATACCCCAGCATTTCCTTACATCGGCTGGAGAAAAAGGTTTCATTGGTTTTGGGGTTCCAGTCCCAAATTCCCTGATTAGCTCCCTGTAGTGCTAATTGCCAGCGTTGCTCACGTTTCCGTAAGGATTGCTCTGCCACAATACGCTCTTCAAGTTGAGATTTTAGCTCCTGGTTGAGCTGCTCAAGTCCAGCCAGACTAGGTGAATTTTGGATTCGAGGTAGAATAGAATAGAATTTTATGGCAGTGTAGACAGAAACTATAGCTGTAATTGCTTTAATAGAGCCTGATAGCCAGTAAGCTGGATCCCAAACAGTCCATAGTTCTATCAGGTGAGTGGTGCCACCACAAATAATAAACGCCCCAAACAAAATCAAGAGTCCCTTGAAAGGCAGATTCTGCCGCTGCCTGATCAAGTACACTAGCAGTATAGGAATCACATAGTAGACTAGGGTAATGAGAGCATCACTGATCAGGTGCAGCCAGATTACGTTAGGCTGCCCAAGGTAGCAGTTACCTTGGGGAATAAACGTTTCGGCAAATAGGAGATAGTCAAAGAAATTGATCATAATTAGGTTGACAATTGACATGATTGCTGACAGTCAACCGTTAACCATCAACTGTGAATAAAATGTGATCAACTTTGATGTGATCAACTCTAATATGTACGATCTCCAAATTCTATGTCCACTAACTGATCAGGGTTATTTATTTATCTGACAACATTATTTGATTCTTCTGTGCTATCATCCTAAGTCTTAATTGACTGCGCTCAATGCGATTCAACACGCGAGCCAATAGCTCTGGTTCCCTGATTGGTTTTTGTACGTAATCATCAGCACCAGCCATAAACACTTGCTGCACAGTTTCAGTATCTTGAGCAGCGGAGAGAAACAACACGGGTAACTCAGCCCAGCGAGGGTCATTGCGTACCACCTGACACAGGTCAATACCGCTAAATTCCGGCATTTGCACATCCAAAATCAGTAAATCGGGAGTACACTGCTCTATGGTCTCCCAGAACTGTTGTGGATCGTTTAGTAAAGTCAATTGGAATCCCCAAGGTTCTAGCACAGTGCGTAGATGATCCAAGATTTGAGGGTCATCGTCAACAATCAATAGCTTTGCCTGTGGTGGACCAGATTGTTGCAACGCTTTAGCGATCGCATCCATCACCTTTTGAGGTGCTACAGGCTTCTGAAGAAAACCCCGTCCCCCCAAACGAGCCACTTTAACTCGTTCAGCAAAACTCTCTTGAACCGTAAGTACTACCACAGGCACAGGGGGCTGAGTTGTTTTCAGTTCTGCTAACAGCTCTAAACCATTTCCCGCTGAGTCAGGAAAACACAAGTCTAGCAGTACCACATCAGGGCGGTTACGAGCAATTGCTTTTCTGGCTTGAGATATATCAGCGGCCACCTCAACCTCCATTTTCCAGGCTGCTAGCTCTGAAGCTAACCCTTGCGCTAGTTTTACATCATCATCCACAATCAGTAGTCGTGGGGAGTGGGAAATCGGGAATGGGGAGTGGGGAATCGGGAATGGGGGACTTTCAGTAGGTTTTGTAACGTTAGGCTCTGTCTCTAGTTCTTCTCGTAGTTCTACCACTAGTTGAGACAGATGTGCTATGGTCTCCTTGCTACCTTTTTTCGCAGATTTCAATATCTGCTCAATTTCACGGGATTTGAGAGAAGCTTGATCAAAACCAAAGCTACCGAGGGAACCAGCTAGGGTGTGTGCCTCCCGTAAAGCCTCCTCTCGCAACTTTCCGGTGAGATTACCATCTCGCCAATCCGTCACCGCCTGCTCCAATACATTGACCCGCTTGATATACTTTGACTTTTGCTGATCCCAAATGGCACTTAGTCCTGATTGCTTTGGTTCTTCGGATTGAGCATTAGGGATTGTGGAAAGAGAACTATCACTCTTGACCTTTGATTGTTTCTGGTTAGATGGGGTCTTTTTAGCTACTTTTTTCCCTTTGTTTTTCTCAGTCTTTGTTTGAGTTGAACCTTCCTCAGACGTTTCTCTGAGCCGATAACCCAAGCCGTAGACAGTTTCAATTAAATCATTTTTGGCTCCAGCTTGCTTGAGTTTCCGCCTTAAACTTTTGATATGAGCTCTAACAGCATTTTCTGTAGGAGGTTCTTCAAAAGACCAGAGATTATCTAGCAGGAAACTTTGGCTAAAGATGCGGTGGGGGTTCCGTAAAAACAGCTCTACTAGACCATACTCCTTAGGGGTCAGATGCAACAGTTCCTGATCGTAGCTGACCTGGCAGTTACTGGGGTCAAGATGGAGCAATCCCCACTCAAGCACAGGGAGTAGGGGGGTGCTGCTGCGGCGAAGCACTGCGCGAATTCTGGCTAATAATTCAGGTATGTCTAAGGGCTTGACTAAATAATCATCTGCTCCTGCGTCTAAAGCTTCGACTTTGTTAGTGCTGGTGTCTTGGGCAGTGAGGAGGATAATTGGAGTGCGATCGCGGGCGTTTCGCAGCTGCTTGCACACCTCAATTCCCCTGAGCTTGGGAAGCATCCAATCTAGCAAAATCAAGTCATACTTAAATATCTCTGCTAGTTCTATGCCCTCATTCCCATCTGTAGCTATATCAACCTGATAATGTTGACTAGCTAGGGCTGCTGTTACTACTTTGGCAATACCTTCATCGTCTTCTACTAGCAGGATTCTCACGAGGACCTAACAGCTCCAGCACCAAGGGGATGGGTTAGTTTCTAGATTATTTAAATAGGGGTTATATCAATACTAACAACTTCGCCCAAATTTAACAAAATTTAGACGAAGTTTGAAGCTTTTGACTTAGCCGATGGCTGTCAAGATATCTTGAGCGTGGCTAGCCGTTTTTACGGTCTCATCAACGTGAGTAATTTTGCCCTCGCCGTTGATAATGTAGGTTACGCGCTTGGAGTAACCGCCACCATCAACATCATAAGCCTTGGTAATTGAGCCATCCGTATCCGCTAGCAGGGTGAAAGGCAGACCATACTTTTCCTTAAATTGTTTGTGGGATGCCTCATCATCCATACTGACACCGAGTACCACCATGTCTTTACCTTGATACTCAGCGTAGTTATCCCGAAAGCTTTGGGCTTCCTTGGTGCAGCCTGGAGTATCGTCTTTGGGGTAAAAATAAAGCACTACAGTTTTACCCGCAAAGTCCGACAGTGAAACGGTATTGCCTTCGTCATCTTTGACAGTAAATGCTGGTGCATCCACGCCAACTTGAAGAGCCATAACTTTGGTTTCCTATAGAAATATACTGAACTTCTTTATAGAGTTTACAGTAATACGACTTACCGAGTAACTCGACTTTTAGGGTGCCTAAGGCGTGTAAGTACCATTATATATAAGCACGCTTATTGCCCAGTTTGGCCTAGGCCTTGAGTAAATTAAAAAATTTCTAGAGTAAACTACCAGAGGTTGGCCTCTAATGTCAAAAAAAACCTTAATATAGAAGTAATCGGCGGTCAGTATAGTTCTGAGATTTAGTAACTGTGGCAATAACTTCAATTCAGTCTCAAAGTAGCCAGGCGATTCAATATCCTGACCGAACTACTAAGCGTGCAGAGCAAGCAATGCGATGTTTGCCATTCCGGATACCTCTATTGGCAGCGATGCGTTCTAACAGTGTTCCACTCTTATCTATAGTAGGTCTTGAAGGTGTCGAGAAAAACTACACAACGCGCCCTAGGTCTGAATTGGCAGTAGAAAACGATTTAATGTGGTTGATTCAAGTGGGTGTATTACGTCGAGAAGTAGACGGTCAGGGAATTACAGATAGTTTTCGATTGACACCTTTGGGTCGTCAGTTGTTAGAAAAGTGGGAAGGGCTTGGAGAAACTTTACCTCCACCCTCATTATCAGATCGACTCCATCATACCTTGAATCGCTGGCTAAGATTGTCGGTTTAAATCAAGTTGGTGACAGGGTGATATCTCAATCTATTAATCATCTAGGCTAGTTCTGACGCCCTAACCCTGAATTATGAAAGCGATTATGGTGGTGGGTACTACATCCCACGCAGGAAAATCCTTGATAACCACAGCTCTATGTCGCCTGCTATCGCGACAAGGCTGGCGTGTGTGTCCCTTTAAGGGTCAGAACATGGCTCTAAATGCCTATGTTACACCCAATGGTGGAGAAATTGGACATGCCCAAGCAGTACAAGCTTGGGCTGCAGGTGTCATTCCCTGTGTGGAAATGAACCCAATTTTACTCAAACCCCAGGGTGACATGACATCCCAGGTCATTCTTATGGGTAAAGCCGTAGGGAAGGTTAATGCTGCGGAGTACTACGAAAAGTACTTTGATAAGGGTTGGCAGGTGATTGAAGAATCACTGCGACGTTTAACCAATGAGTTTGATTTAGTCGTGTGTGAGGGAGCTGGTAGCCCAGTAGAAATTAATATCAAGCACCGCGACTTGACCAATATGCGAGTGGCGCGGTACCTCAAAGCTCCCACCTTGCTGGTGGTAGATATTGACCGTGGAGGGTCTTTTGCTCAGGTAATCGGTACTCTCGAACTCCTCGAACCAGAGGAGAGAGCTTTGATTAAAGGTGTCGTGATCAATAAGTTTAGGGGTCAGCGATCACTGCTCGAACCCGGGATAAAATGGTTAGAAGAACGCACTGGTATTCCGGTTGTTGGAGTTATTCCCTGGATTGATATACTGTTTCCCGCTGAAGATTCCCTTGACTTACTAGATCGCAACAGCAGGAACAAGTCCAATCAGGAAGTCACTATCGTAGTAATTCGTTTACCTCGAATTTCTAACTTTACTGATTTTGACCCCCTTGAAGCTGAACCGAGCGTCTTTTTGAAATATCTGTCACCAAATGAAACCTTGGGATATCCAGATGCAGTGATTCTCCCAGGCACGAAAACTACCATTGCGGACATGATGGTACTCCAAAAAAGTGGCATGGCTGAGCAGATTCAAAACTATGCTGCCTCAGGTGGGACAATTTTGGGAATTTGTGGGGGATTCCAAATGCTAGGCAAAACCCTAGTTGATCCCGATGGATTAGAGGGTAAACAGGGACGTCATCCAGGATTAGGCTTATTGCCCTTAAAAACCTTGATTACCAGTGGTAAAGTTGCCCGTCAACGGATGGTGACCTCCAATTATCCCCAAGTTGGCTTACCCATTACTGGTTACGAAATTCATCAGGGGCGTTCCCGACTACTGGAGGCGGAGATGGGAGACAATAAATCTGCTTATCGAGCCTTATTCGATGACCATGGTTTGGGCATTGTTGACGTGAATCAATCAATTTGGGGCAGCTATCTCCATGGCATGTTTGACAATAGTCCTTGGCGACGTGCCTGGTTGAATCAACTGCGCTCCAGACGAGGGCTACCTTCTCTCCCTACTGGGGTTGTAAACTATCGCGAACAACGAGAAGCGCTTTTGAATTCACTGGCTGATACTATCGAATCTCATCTTGATTTAACCCCGATTTTAAGGTCTTAGACCGTTAACTATCAGATTAGTTTTGTCAAAAGTAAAAAGTAAACTTGAGAATTGAGAATGGAAACTGGAAAATCGTTAAGGGAAATTATTAATTAAAAAGTAAACTATTAACTAAACAATTAACAATAAAAAACTAACAAATGAAATGACTAATCAAACATGAGTGTAAGCGTTCGCTTTCTACCAGATGATGTGACAGTTGAGGCCGAAGTCGGAGAACCCATCCTTCTAGTGGCTGAACGTGCTGGTGTGTTCATTGCCACAGGTTGCCTGATGGGTTCTTGTCATGCCTGTGAGGTAGATATAGAAAATGGACCGACTGTTTGTTCTTGTATCACTGCTGTACCTTCAGGTTATGAACAGCTGACGATTAATCTCTACTCTGACACCAATTGGTAGTCTATTTATACCATGGCAATTGGCTTTGGTCAAGGTCACTATTAGAATTGAGAATTGAGAATTGAGAATTGAGAATTGAGAATTTAGAATGGTGAATTTGGAATTCTAGATTCACCATTCACCATTCTGCATTCTGACAGACAACCTTGGCCAAAAGGCCACGCAATCACGTTCAACTTTAAACTTTAAACTTTAAACTTTAAACTTTAAACTTTCAACTTTTAACCTTCAACCAAATTGCTATTGGCTATTTTCCCTGGTAGCTGCTCAATAATGCCACCTCCGAGCACCAGCTCCCCGTCATACAGAACAGCAGCCTGTCCTGGGGTGATGCTGAATTGTGGTTCATCGAACACTAATCTGATCCGATTTCCTTCTAGAGGAATCACATTCACAGGTACAGCAGGTGAGCGATAGCGAACTTGCACAGAAGCTTGAATGGGAACGGTAGGTTTCTCAATAGATACCCAATTGACCCGATGAACCGTACATTCAGATTGGGTGGCTTGGTGGCGTTCGCCCACAATTACCCGATTCCTGGCTGCATCCAGGGCAATCACATACAACGGATTGGGAGCAGCTATACCTAGCCCTTTCCGTTGTCCAATGGTGTAGTGGTGAATTCCCTGATGTTGCCCTACCACATTTCCATCCAAGTCCACGATGTCACCTGTGGTTTGGGAAATATACTTGTCCAGGAACTTCTGCATCGAACCGTGGGATTCGATTAAACACAAGTCCTGACTTTCTGGTTTATCAGCAGTCTTGAGATTATACTCAGCAGCCAGGCGTCGCGTTTCCGTTTTCTTCAGTTCTCCCAAAGGAAATAGGGAAGCCGCCAACAGGTCTTGAGTCAAGTCATACAGGAAGTATGACTGGTCTTTTGTCAAGTCTAGTGCTCGCCGCAATTGATAGCGATCGCATTCAGCATCATAAGTAATCCGGGCATAGTGACCTGTGGCTATTTTATCAATCCCCAATGTCTCATGGGCATAGCTCAGCATCGGACCAAACTTTACTGCTTTGTTGCACTGAGAACAGGGGAGTGGAGTAATCCCAGATTGGTAACCCGAGACTAAGTAATCCACAATGTTTTCCTGAAAAACATCGCGACTGTCCACAATGTGGTGGGGAATTCCTAATTGTTCACAGATAAACGCTGCATCGACCATTCCCTCAGAGCAGCATTGACCCTTCCCTTTCATTAACCAAAGGGTCAATCCGACAACTTCGTATCCTTTGTGATAGAGGGTGGCGGCAGCTACGGAACTGTCTACTCCGCCAGACAAGCCAACGACAACTTTATTCATGAACTCAACAGATTTCTACCTTAGGGAGGTATGGCATTATATAGTATTATTCTAATCCTACTGACCCTTAAGTCCGTCTCACTGAAGTCGAGTGGGCAAAGTAGGATTTCACTCCTATCCTGGAATCATAGAGTAATAGGAGAAATCTCGGAGTATCAGTGCTCATGGCTGGTTTTGGAAATTTGGTTCAAAAAGCGTTTTATCTAGGCGTTGGTATAGCTGCTGCTGCAGGGGAGAGAGCTGGGGGAACCTTGTCAGAAGTGCGAGGTCAAGCTCAGAAACTGGTAGATGAACTAGTAGAAAAAGGGGAAATGACTACCGAGGAAGCCCGTAAACTGGTTGAAGATTTAGTGCAACAGGGGGAACAGCAATCCTCTCAAGCTCAGCCTAATGATCCTAAACCTGAGCCGCGCCGGATTGAGATTATTGCTGATGAGGAAGAAGAATCAGCACCACCTGAAGATCAGAATGTTGACAAACTACGCGAGCAGGTGCAAGCTATGCAAGAAGAATTACGTCGGCTCAAGCGCTAACTTATAGCACTTATCTAGCACTTATAATTAACTTGTCAACAACACTGATATAGCACATCATGGTTGTTGAGTAACTATTTACTATGGAAGATGATTGGTCTAAAAGTATTTTTGAAACCCTCGAATCAGTGGCTAATATGGTCGATGAGTTCTTTGAGGGTGTCAGTGAGGCGGTTGAGGAGTTTGCCGAGGAGTTTGCCAATGAAGTTGAGGAGTTTGCCAATCAGGTAGACAATGCCATTGGTGCAGAAATTGACCAGTGTTTGCAAGATATTGTTGAACCGTTTGTTGAGATTTATTTTGACTTTGAGGTTATGGTCAGTGAAACAGACGACGATTTTCCTGATTCCGTGACACCATCCTCACAGAAACATCCCGCCTGCATAGGTTGCCGTCATTATCACGGTCAAGCCTACGGTGGAAATTTATTAGTCTGCGCTATGCATCCCTATGGTTGGGACACAGAAGATTGTCCTGACTGGGAATCCCATCCTAGAAATTCCTCAAATCGTTTCTAATCCTAGCAAAATCCTAGCAAAACCAATGAGTAATTCCTTTACCCAGGAACAAGCATCACCAGAAGTAGACACACCCCAGATCAAATACGGTGAACAGGAGATTGCCCAAGCAAAACTTATTACCTTTCCCAATCCCCGTATCGGTCGTCCCTATCACATAAACATCACCTTACCGGAATTTACTTGCAAGTGCCCCTTTTCTGGTTATCCGGACTTTGCCACGATTTACATCACCTACGTTCCCGATCAACTGGTGGTAGAACTAAAAGCGCTTAAGTTGTATATCAATACCTACCGCGATCGCTACATCTCCCACGAAGAGAGTATCAACCAAATTTTAGATGACTTCGTAGCCGCCTGTAACCCTGAAGAAGTCACCATCAAGGGGGATTTTAACCCACGGGGTAATGTTCACACCGTTGTAGAAGTGCGACACCAAAAGTAATCAGCACAAAAGTAATCGGTAATCTTGAGGATCCAGTTAGCTTGGTCAGTGACTTAAGAGAATGGCTGAATGCTCAATTTTGTCCCTCCCTCGGTTCCTGTCCTTTGGATCTTCGAGGTTTTCCTCCAAACTATTCAGATATAAACCGAAACGATATCACTTGGGCTCAATTCAGATTGACCCTAGCTGGTGGCAACAGATAACTCTTGAGTTTTTGCTTCAACACTAACCAAAAGAAGACCGGAGCATCAAGCAGGTATCGCCGCCACAACCGTCGCGGTTCAGATAATAGCCTGTGTAACCATTCCAATCCTACCTCACTCATCCATACAGGCGACCTTGGTTTAGTGCCTGCTTCAAAATCAAGGGTGGCACCTACTGCCATGAATATTTTAATGTTTGGTAATTGATCTTTGTACTTGTGTATCCACTTTTCTTGTTTAGGCGCACCAACTCCCACAGCTAGTACTGTAGCTCCAGAGTTCTTAACCATTTCTATGATTTCTTGGCATTCAGCTTCATTCTTTTCAAATCCGAATGATGGGGAGTGCGCAGCGATAACAATTTCTCTGCCAACTTTAGCATTGACATTTGCTTGAGCTTGTTTAGCGACTCCTTCTCGTCCACCTAAGAGAAATATTTTAATACTCTCATTGTTTCTGTGATAATCATAAAAAGCTGGAAAAAGGTCAGATCCAGAAATTTTCTCCTGTATGGGTGACCCCAAGAATTTCGACGCATAATACACAACTTTACTATCACATAATCTATAATCGGCAATTCGATATGCCTTCATGAATTCAGGGTCTTTTTGTAGCTTGACTAAGTGATCGACATTGGGAGTAAAAATAACCCCCCTATCGAGCCGCTTTAAAAGCTCTGACTTTGATATATTATCAATTTCTAAGTTTATGATTTTGACTATTTCTCTCATGTTTAACCTTTTGACGATGTCTCTCCTAGCTAAGGGATAAGCACTAAAAACATTCAAGCTTTTCCAAAAAATGTTCAGACTTGGAGTCGAACTCAGTCAATTTAACATTTCCAGATCGGCTACCCAAGTTAGATTGATACTGTTTCTAACAATATTTTATTTGGTAAAGAATAAAATAACATTATCACAGTTTTAGGAATTTTACTATAGTAGCTCTGAAAATTTATTGCTAAATACCCTTAGGTGCCCTTGACCTAGGCCAATTAAATTCCCCAGGGGTCGCACCTGTTTTATAGATAGCTGAACCTATAGATATTCCCTAATCCAAAAAACAGTAATCCCTTGATGTAGATTACACCAGGGGTTGATAACAACTATCTCATAAATTTGACAGAAATCTATTTTGGCATTAGCCTTAAGCTCTAGTTTACTGTGTTAATAAGCGATTAATTTCGAGCATTACAGTGTTAATTATTTCACGAAATATTTAATCTAATTGTCACAGCGTGAACTAGATAGTATCGACGGGAGCATTGGTTACTAATCATAACGTTATAGATTAGAGTCAACTCTGATTTAATCAATCAATCTGTCTGGAAATGAATTGACTTTTCCATCCTCCTAGTAAATCTCGATATGCTTAAAGCTTAAAAAGCTTAACTCAATTTCTCTCTCTAATCCTTAGAATTATAGCTTTGTCTAGGCTTTATTTAGGATTAATTTAATTATTAGCTTACTGAATTTATTAATTTAGTTGTTATGTATTAGGGATTTACTTTTATTAAAAGTACTTGTTTTTACGGTTGTATCAGTCCTCCTTTATAGTTAATTGATGGTTAGTTAATGGTTGATTTTACCATTAATATCATAGCCTATGGGCGAGTCCAGGCTAGTATTTTCTCTGAGCTTAATAAAATCTTTAAATAGTCTTCATCGACTCTACATAAATGAGCTAACGATGGTAATTTTTACTGATCACGAGTCGTTGTCTTGATCAGGTAGTCTTGATCAGGTTTATGCCTTATTTTAAGAAGATTTTTCAGCAGGGAGGATATCCCCAGGCGAGCCTGAGAATTAGTCGAGCTAACAAATGCCTCAACTCTTTGCTACTTATAGAATGAGACTACATAGTTTGATCGATAGCAGTAGTCTTTACAGAAACTTTATAAAAGTCTACTCTAAGATTCATCGATCCTTCAACCTTCATCTGTGTGAAGCCGACTATCGTTATTTGTAGGGTTAGATGCTGAGCTAAACTACGCACACTACTTAACCTACCAGAAAACTACCCACACATCTACCAACCACAACGATGAGAAACCCTGTAATTGCCATTGGCTTGGATGCTGCCGACCCTGCCTTGATAGAGCAATGGATATCTCAAGGGCATCTAAAAAACCTGAGTCGCTTACGAGAACAGGGATCTTACGGACGTCTAAAGACATATGAGTACTACCGGGCTGAGACTCCGTGGACAACATTCCTCACTGGTTGTTCTCCTGAGCAAACAGGGTACTGGGCACCTCTGAAAATTAAGGAAGGCACTTACGAAGTAGAAGACATTCAAGCCTACGACTTTGCTGAGTATCAACCCTTCTATGCCTTGGGAGATGACTATCGGGTGGCAGTCTTTGATATACCTCAAGCTCCCCTGTCCAATCAGGTCAATGGGTTGCAAGTCCTCGCTTGGGGAGCTCACTCTCCTCAGACTCCCAGTCATTCCATACCCAAATCCTTGCTACAGGATGTGATTGATAAGCATGGTGAGCATCCTGTCTTACGCAAAGACCATGCCAGTATTATGGATGTGGCAGCACTCAAGGGTCTTCAGGAACAACTGGAGATTGGTATCGCCCGCCGGGGTGCCATTTGTCAAGACTTGTTGCAGCAGATGCCGTGGGATTTCTTCTTAACAATCTTTGGTGAAACCCATACTGCAGGGCATTACTTCTGGCACCTGAGTCAGCCGGATCATCCTCTCTACCCATCTGTAGGTGCTAAATGCCCTGGAGATCCGCTGTTGGAAATTTTTGAAGCTATTGACCAAGCCATTGGTGGAATTTTGAGCAAAGCCCCGGATAATGCCCAGGTCGTAGTATTTGCTGCCCATGGTATGGGGTCTAACGTCATGGATCTACCGAGTATGTTCTTCCTGCCAGAATTTCTCTATCGCTGGAGTTTCCCAGGTAAATATGGCATTGCTCGTGGCAAGTATGGTCAACCCCCAGAAGCGCTAATCAATGATGCCAGGGCGAAAAAGGGTTGGATGGGTAAAGTGTGGAGCCTCAAGCATGAATCGAATCCACTCAAAGGTTTTTTAAGACGTCAACTCCCTACCAAACTTTTCAATCCTATCGAACCCTTGTTTGGTTCCACTCCTGGACCAGATCTGATTTCTCCGTTCAAGATGCAGGCAGAATCCGATCCATTCTTCTTCCAAAGTCCATCGTGGTACCAACCCTGCTGGCCTCAGATGAAAGCATTCGCCCTGCCTAGTTATTCGGAAGGATATATCAGAATTAATCTCCAGGGAAGGGAACCTCAGGGTATTGTCGCCCCTGATCAGTACGATGCTGTATGTGAGGAATTGACTCAAAAACTCTACCAGCTTAAAGATGCTCGGACTGGGGAACCAATGGTCAAGGAAATTATCCGCACCCGCCAATCAGCAACTGAAACTGGTCCCAAATTACCTGATGGTGACTTAGTCGTTATCTGGCAAGAAAAATATGCCACTGACGTAGTAGATAGTCCCGATATTGGACGCATTGGTCCAGTTCCCTTTAATCGTACTGGTTCTCACCGCTCTGATGGCTTTTTGGTGATTAAAGGACAAGATATTGAGCCAGGTTCTAGTTTACCAGCTGGTCATTCTCTAGATTTAGCCCCGACTATTCTGAATTTGATGGGAGCGCCGATTCCTGACTATTTTCCGGGTAAGCCCCTCTCGGCAATTAAAGAAACTGTTGTGGTTGGTTAACTGAAACTTAACTATAGTTTTTATTTGAGATGTAAATCTAGAAGGTCTTTTGTTATTTTGCAATAAAACTCCGGAGGTCTTGCCCCTCTTGCATACATGCCTCTTGCCTCTTGCCTTTTTTGGCAATACGGGTGTTTACAACCTAGATACAAACGCTATAGTTACTTACATAGTTTAATTAGTCGCAAAGGGAATTGAGTGTTTTTTGTTCAATGTTTTTTGTTGAGTGTTGATCCTCACTCAACACTCAAACACTGACCCAAACCCCCCTATACTAAGTGTTATCACTAAGTGTTATCACTAAGTGTTATCACTAAGTAATAGCACTAAGTAATAGTTGTGAACCCAGAGATTCTTCAATGTCCATTCTCAAGTTTTGGATAGCAGGGTTAATTACTACCGTAGCAGCAATAGGTGTATCAGTTCCCAGTTGGGCTCTACCACTGTCTCCTGGCGATCGCCTTAGACTCTTTGTGGCTGGTGAAGAAGAAATCCCGGAAGCTGAACGCTTCAGTGCCACCTATGAAGTTAATCTGGATGGTTACATAAAATTTCCCTACCTAGACCCTATACCGGCAGCGGGTCGAGAAGTATCACAAATCGAGCAAGACCTAGTCAAGGCTTTGCTGGAAGGGGGCTTTTTTCAGCCTGATTTCCTCAAAGTCAGTATTCAATTGTTTGAGTGGGCTCCAATTCAGGTAACTGTGGGAGGAGCGGTTTTTGAACCTGGTCGGGTTTTGATTAATGATACGGATTCTAAAGGTCGAGACTTACCGGCATCGATTGCTACTGTCTCAGGAGACTATCCTCCAGAACGCTACCTAACCTTTGCTATTTTAACGGCTGGCGGCATCAAACCAAATGCCAATATTGAACAGGTGCGCTTGGTTCGGGGTGAACAGGAACAGGTAATTGATTTATCTGGTGTGTTCACCGGATCACCAGTGGAGGATATTCCCTTGATTGCTGGAGACCAAATTATTGTTCCTACTCGGGAGTTGCCTCAATATTATCTAGCCAGACCTTCCCAGCTGACTCCCTCAACTATTCCTGTGTTTCTGTCCAATCTGAGTAATCCCAATAATGGACGTGACCTTAGAATCCAGGAAGTTGAATATGGCTCTCGTCTATCTCAAGCTGTAATTGCTGCTAGTTGTGTTGGAGGTTCAGAAACCACAAATGCAGATCGCCGTGCTCTGTTACTGCAAACTGACCGTACTACTGGGGAAACTCTGGCAATAGAACGTTCTGTAGAAGACTTGGTGAAGAAGCCTAATGATGAGCAAGTTAATCCAGTGCTGATGCCAAGAGATAGTGTCGCTTGCTATGATTCAACGGTCACTAATGTCAAAAGTGTTTTTGACTTTATTGGGGATATCTTCAATCCCATTCGGATTATTAGAGACATATTTATACCCTAATTCATATTGATGATAGCTCAAATGTTATAATTAATGAATGTATCACAAGTTAAGCACCTAAACAAAATTAATTTCCGACTACGAATCTCTGTAACCCTTACATCGTAAGGCTTTGAGTTTTGCAAAATGTGTAATTAATTTTGTGCACCTGCTTATAAGCTCACGAGATCTGAATCTTCATCAGGGGTGTATTGGCTAAGGGTTTAAGCCATTGCTTGATAGTTCGATAAAACTATCTGCCAAGTCTTTAATACTATAAAATATAAGAGATTATAAGTTAACACTACAACTTAACACTAAAAATGTGGATTTGCCAGGTGAGATGCTCCCATGACTACTAATTATAAGACCATAGCCCCATATCCCCATGAAAAATCAAATCTCATGCCTCTACGTTGGCTATTTTACTTGTGTTTAGGGATATCTGTTAATGCCGGAATTTGGGGCTTAACATTTTTTTATTTGAAATCAGCTCAGCCAACTTATACCAGTACATGGAGAGTATCACTTCCTGTCAATGGCTCATCCACCAGAATTAATATCCCACAATTAGGGGGAGCGAGTTCAGATGTTAGGTCACCATTTGGCGATCGCTCCCATGACCCGAGGGAAAAGATGAAATTCATTGCGGAAAGTAAGCCGGTACTGAAGAATGCTGCCAGTGTACTGAACATGTCCCCTGAAGAGTTGGGCAAGCCTAGGGTCAAAATCGTTGACAATTCAACTATGATGGCCTTTGAAATCAAAGGAGACTCTGCTGAAGAAGCCCAACAGAAAGCTTTTGCTATGTACCAGGCTTTCGAGGATAGACTTGAACAACTTAGGCAAGAAGAATTAGTAGACAATCAGCTACCAGTTCAAGCTGATTTGCAGGCAGCTAAGGAAAATTTAGCAAAGATTCAGAGAAGCCTGTCTGAACACAAAGCTAGAACTGGATTGAACTCGAAAGAACAAGTTAACCAGCTATCATCCACTATAGAAGCTTTACGACAACAACAAATCGATTTGTTGGCTCAAGGCCGAGAAGCAAAAGCTAATCTCAGCAACCTCTCAGCTAATCTAAAGTTGTCCTCTGGACAAGCTGCTGATGCTTTTGTACTTAAGGCTGACCAGATATTTCAGCAAACCCTAAGGGAATACAGTCAGGCTACCGCAGCCCTGACGGTTTTGAGTTCCAAATACGGTTCAAAACATCCATCTGTAGTGGACGAAAAGAGCAAGCAAGAAAGTGCTAAAGCAGCTTTGCTACAGCGTAGTCAAGCTCTGTTAGGTCGCCCCATGTCTTTGGCAATTATCGACCAGCTCAGTGTTAACTCTGGGCCTGAAACTGGTTCTTCCCGGGAAAATTTGCTGCGCCAAATTGTTGAGGTGCAAGCACGGCAAGAGGGTGTGGAAGCTAGGGCGTGGGTATTAAGCAACCAGATTGCTGAGCTGGAAGCCAAACTCAGACAAATGAGCCAGGATGCTTTGAGGATGGAGATCCTAGAACGCAATATGCGCATTGCGGAAACTATCTATGCTTCAACCTTAACTCAATCAGCGATTGGTCGATTCAACCAATCCCTTTCCTATCCTCAAGTTCAGCTGCTAGCTGAACCCAGCTTACCCCCAGACGCTATAGCACCGAAAAAGTCATCGGCTTTACTTGGTGCAGCAGCTGGTTCATTGTTAATTAGTGCAGGACTATTTTTACTCTGGTTACGCCCCCATTTACAAGGTAAATCAAAAGCCTCAATCTACGGCAAGGTAGAATCATTTAACTCTGATGTCCCCCCCTTACGTTCTCAACCATCAAATAATAGCTTCACATCTAATAGCTTAACATCGCCAATCGGGAACCAAAGAAAAGATTTCTGATGCAACTAATCCATTTTTTATCAAGCTAGACATCATAGACTGGCACCAGTAACCTAAGCCATTAGGCAGGCTTTAATGAAACCGCAAAACTTTGAAGAAAAAGTCGTTTTCTATTATATAATTTCAACCTACTTATTATTTTTATTAGGTGCACAGTTTGTTTTCGCACCAGCCCTAGGTTGGCTGCTAACCTTTTATCTAATTAAGAAGCTTTGGCAGCAAACATCAGATACTCCACCGGAAGAAAGGATTCGGATTCCCATTGGAGTCTGGGTCTGGATTGTTTGCATATCAGTCATTGGTATAGCCTTAGTTGTGGGTCATTTAGATTGGGGTTTCTCAACTGTTAAAACTATAAAATCTTTTATTAACTCTTTTTTAAGAACTTGGGCACTTCTCGCCTTATTTCCTTTAATTGGTTGCCTCAACATCCGACCACAAATAATCTATAGAGCAATTTCTATCCTTTCCCTACAAACTCTGATCTTGGTGCCAATTACCTATGGGTTAAGTCTGACTGGGTTAGAGATGCCCTTGTATACTAGCACGCTAATGGCAAAAATTGGCGGTAACAGTCAACGTTACTACGCCATAAGTCCTTACGTGATAAAAAGTGGTGAAACACGCCTTTTCTTATTTGCGCCTTGGGCTCCAGCATTGGCATTTGCCTGTAACGTACACTTTTTCCTGAGTAGTAGAGACCCAGACATAAAGTGGCGTTTTATTGGTATGATTGGCTGTGCTGCTGCAATTGTAGGTTCAGTGTCCCGGATGGGGATAATCTGCTTAGTGGGTATACCAATACTGGTAACATTTTTGGTAAATCTAACCGAACCCGCTATGCAAATTACGGCAGGAATAGGGAGTTTTATTGGTGGTATATTTGGTCCCCAACTGCTAATGATAGCTAGAAACTTGAAAGACTCTTTTTCCGGTCAAAGATCTGCTTCTTCGCGGGTTAGGTCGGCTTTAGCACGGCTTTCTCACCGTAAGTGGGAAGAAGATGCACCGATTTGGGGTCATGCTATTAAAGTGGGCAAAGGCCCTGATGTTGTCGCTAAAATGCCTATTGGAAGCCACCACACTTGGTATGGTGCTTTATATACTCATGGAATCGTCGGGTTTATTGGAATATTAATTCCTATAGTATATACTTTTATAGAGCTTTTAATTAAAGCTCAAAGGAGTAAAATTGCCACAACAGCACTAACAATACTACTAGTTTGTATCCTGTTTTCGTTTGGGGAAAATCTAGAAACATTAGCTTACCTCTACTGGCCTGGTTTGGTTGTAGTAGGGATGGGACTAAAATAAAAATGCTCAAAGGGTTTGTCTAGACCTTTTGTGGGGAATTACCATGCACTAATTATATACAAGAAAAGGATAATCGCCATGCCCACCATATCTATAATAGTTCCAGTTTATAACGGAGAAAAAACTATATTAGAAACGATCCAATCGATTCAAGCACAAACGTTTTCAGATTTTGAGTTAATTGTTATTAATGACGGCTCCACTGATGGGACATTAGATGTAATCAGTACAGTCCAAGATCCTCGATTAAAAGTGTTTTCCTATGAAAATGGCGGATTACCAGTGGCTCGTAATCGTGGTATTCGTCGCTCTAGGGGAGAGTTTATTACGTTTATAGATGCCGATGATTTATGGAAACCCGATAAATTGGAGCGACAGTTAGCAGCACTGCACAAAAATCCAGAAGCTGGAGTGGCTTACAGTTGGACAGCATTTATAGATGAGAATAGCAAATTTTTGTTTGCTTGGGAACCACTTTATTGGGAGGGTAATGTTTATCCCCAATTACTAATTCGTAACTTCATATCCAGTGGTTCTAATATCATGGTAAAGCGGAAGTATATTGAAGCAGCTGGAGAATTTGACCCATGCCTGAAATCAGTTGAAGATTGGGATTATTACCTCAGGCTAGCAGCTTTATGTCCTTTTGTACTGGTTCCTAAATACCAAATTCTCTACCGTCGCTCTTCCCAGTCAATGACCTCTAAAGTGGATGTCATGGAGAATGCGAACCTAATTGTAATTGAAAGAGCCTTCAAGGCAGCTCCACCAGAACTCAAGTCTCTTAAAAACAAGAGTTTAGCAAATGCTTATCGTTATCTGGCTAAGCAATGTATAGCAAATGCTTTTGATGAGGAAGGAGTAAAGCTAGCTAGTCAAAAACTACGCTATTCCATAAAGCTTTATCCAAAATTTTTGCTAAGTAATGAAACTATACGTCTAATTTTAAAACTATTAATTATTAAACTTATGCCTAAAAAACTAGCTGGACATTTAATCCAAGTCATCGGCCAAAAAATGCCGATGGTATCTGTTGATAATCAGATGATTTCAGAGCACTAACTACCACTAAAATTTTATATCAATTTCGACAGATATCAATCATCAAAAGGATGGCAGGATGGGAGATCCACTGTGAACATTGTCAAAACAATCGGGAGTCGCATCAAGAATAAACTAGGTAACAGTAGCACTTTTACTCGCAATCTTGGTTGGATGGGAGTGGCCCAGGCATTTATTCGGGTTTCCCGTTTAGGTGCAACGTTTATTTTGCCACGCTTCTTAACTCCCCATGACTTTGGATTAGCTGCACTGGTTCTAACGACCTATGAATATTCACAAACAGTAACGCGGATCGGTGTTCATGCTAGAATTATACAGGCGGAAGCCGATGAGCTGGAAGACATTTGTAATAGTGCTTATTGGTTAAATTGGGTACTTTTTGGAAGTCTATTCGTTTTCCAGTGTCTTGCTGCTTTTCCAGTTGCGTGGTTTTATAAAGATAACCAACTTATTTTACCCATTTGTCTATTAGCATTTAACTTTTTAATTGCTCCCTTAGGGGCAGTACAGTCAGCACTAATTCAAAGGGATAATCGAATTCAGATAACGGCTACCGCTCGAGCTCTCAGATATGCCACCTCCAATATTTTAACCGCTGTCTTTGCTGTTCTTCATATGGGAATGTGGGCGATAGTACTTCCCATACTAATAGCTAGCCCTATAGAATTCATTACCTATCTGTTCAAACATCCCTGGCGGAAAACTGGCTCTTTCACAACCAAATACTGGAGTAAGATTTTTAGCTTTGGAATCAATTTCCTGGGGATTGAACTTTTAAAGACTCTCAGGGAAACTCTCGACTATCTTATCATTGGTCGCTTTCTAGGAATTGACCTATTAGGTGTTTATTACTTTGCTTACAATGCTGGATTGGGAATTAGCTTAACTATCGTCCAATCCATTACTACTGCTTTATACCCTGCCCTATGTGAAGTCCGGACAAACTTATCGAAATTTAAGCAAACATACTTTAGCAGTCTGAAGACGATTGGAAAAGTGATTGTTGGTTTTGTTGCTTTACAATCAAGTCTAGTTCCGTTTTATATCCCCATTATGGTTGGGGAAAAAATTAATACGGAAGGCTGGAGTATGGTGGTTCCCATCGTCATTTTAGTTTGCTTATCAGCAATTCCTAGACCTTTTGATATTGCTGGGTTTCAGCTTTTAGCCGCCATTGATAAACCGCAAATTGGCTTGCTCTGGAATGTCTTATTTACCATGATATTTTCCTGTAGTCTGCTGATAGCAGTGAAATCGGGAATCATCACGGTCGCTGTATCGGTGTTACTGGTTCATGCCCTTTTAATTCCCTTATTTGTGGTTTGGTCTGCTAGGTATGTCTTTGGTAAATCTGAAACCTCTCCTGTAACCTTAGAGCATACTGTACTCCAATCTCATACTGTACTCCAATCTCACGATGAGACTGATACTGATCAGTTTTATGTCAGCCAATGGACATTATCATTAGCCAGTAGTGGGACATTCCCTAACACTCATGGTTCTCAATTTCGTGATGCTGACAGTAATAACAGTAATAACAGTAATAATAGTAATAATAGTAATAACAGTAATAGCAGTGCTGGGTTAAGCGATCGCATCGAGGATCCCAGAAAATACCTGAAGTTGATAGCTGAAAGTGTGACGGTTTTAGAAGAAGCTGCAAAGCAGCTCAATATATCTGTAGATAGCTTAGATAAGCCTTCGATTCAACTAATCGATAACTCTACAATGATGGTTTTTGAAATTTCAGGAGTCACCCCTGAGGAAGCGCAACGAAGAGCCTTCGCCATTAATCAGGCGTTTAACAAAAGACTGGAACAACTCAGAAAGCAAGAAATTTCTCAACAACAAAAGACTATCCCAGTGTATATAAAATCAGCCGAAAACGATCTAGAAAAAGCACAGCAACGCCTAGCTGAAAAAACGGCGAAGATAGGATTGCCCTTAAACCAGCTATTAGAGACAATAGAAGCACTACGGCACAAAAAGATTGAATTACGGCGCAAAAAGATTGAATTGCTGGCTGAACTAGTCCGCACTCAGTCTGATCATAGTCATTCTACAAATCCTCAGGTGATGAATCCTGTTCACTATCAGCCTCAAGCTAGCTTATTCCAAGATGATCCACCCTTAGAAATGGATGATATTAAACTACAACTACAAGGTAGTGAGGACAAGGCCAGGGATCTAGAGTTTCAGATTTCTCAGCTTGAAGTAAAACTTAGCAAAATGTCCCAAGATGCCTTGACTCTGGAGATATTAGAGCGAGATTTACGGATTGCACAAACCGTCTATTCCTCTGTTTTAAGCCAATGGGAACTAGTTAAGTCAGACTCATCTATCATGTATTATCCCCAACTGCAGTTGGTAGCCGGTCCAACCTTACCCACCAGATCACAAATGCCAGACAGTCTAGTACACTTGGGTAGAAAATTGTGATCAGTTCCTGGGAAGATGATAGTTCTCAGGAGGTAATTTTTAGTGGTCAGTTGTCAATTTCAGGTATTTATCTATTTTACCTATTTTAGGATAAATTTTTTAAAAAACGTTTAAATCAAAACTAGTTTTCTTTAAAACCACTGGTCAAACAATGAAACATGTTTCTGTCATTATTCCCGTCTACGGAGTTGAAAAGTATATTGCCGCAGCGGTGGAGTCTGTTCTAGATCAGACCTATACCAACTTTGAACTGCTGATTATTGACGATGAATCCCCAGACAGTAGTATAAAAATTTGTCAAAAATTCTCGGATGATCGAATAAAGATTATTCATCAAACTAATCGGGGACTTGCTGGAGCGCGAAATACAGGAATTCGCCATGCTAAAGGAGATTATTTAGCGTTTTTAGATGGGGATGACTTGTGGTTACCTCAGAAACTGGAAAGACATATTGAACACTTAGAAAAATTTTCAGAGGTAGGGGTTAGTTTTAGCCGTTCTGCATTGATTGATGAATCGGGAAATTGCTTGAACACTTATCTAATGCCTAAGTTAAAGGACATTACCCGATCAGATTTATTCCGGTCTAGTCCTATTGGGAATGGTTCAGCTCCGGTAATTCGACGGGAAGTCTTTGAAGCGATTAGGTATCAAGATAACCTTTACGGAACTACAGAAGATTTTTACTTTGATGAAAACTTCCGCCGCGCTGAAGATATTGAATGTTGGCTACGTATTGCGATTCAGACAGACTGGAAAATTGAGGGAATCCCTGAAGCACTAACCTTATATCGAGTGAATTCAGCCAGTCTTTCAGCGAACTTAGTCAAACAGTTAGATTCCTGGAAACAAGTACTAGAAAAAACTCGCTCCTACGCTCCTGAATTGATTGAGAAGTGGGGAAATTTAGCCCTGGCCTATCGATTGCGGAACTTTGCTCGTAGTGCAGTACGTCTCAAAGATGGACCAATGTCTGTCAAACTAATTAACGGTGCTTTGGCAACTTACTGGCGTCTTCTCTTGGAAGAACCAAGCCGTACCCTTCGGACTTTGGCTGCTGCCTATTTGCTTTGGCTGTTGCCTAAGCCCCTATATTCCTACCTCGAAGTTCTCGCTATAAAACTAGTGGGAATGATCCAAAGACGTCAGATTTTACAAGACCAACTTGGGCAATAATTCTCTTAGTCGTTTTCTCTTAGTCGTTCAGTATAGGATGGTTTATAAAATGAAAAAAGTTTCCGTCATCACTCCAGTCTACAACGTTGAGAACTATATTGCTGCTACAGTAAAGTCAGTTTTGGATCAAACTTACCAAAATTTTGAATATTTACTGATTGATGATGGTTCTCCTGACCAGAGTGTAGAGATTTGCCAGAAGTTCCTAGATCCCAGAATCAAAATTATTCGTCAGGAAAATCAGGGAGCTAATGCAGCAAGGAATGAAGGCATCCGCCAAGCCCAGGGAGAGTATATAGCATTTTTAGATGGCGATGACCTATGGTTGCCTCAAAAGCTAGAAAAACATATTGAACATTTGGAAAATAATCCCAATTTGGGGATTAGCTTTAGCTGTTCGGCGTTTATCGATGAAGCAGAAAATTCCCTAGGAATCTATCAACTACCCAAGCTCAAAGACATCACCATCGGTGACATAATTTGCCGTAATCCTATTAGTAATGGCTCCTGTGCTGTGTTCCGCAAGGAGGTATTTGAAGCCATTAAGTACAAAGACACTATCAACGGAAAGACCAAAGACTTTTATTGGGATGAAGAATTGCAAGGGTCACAGGATTTGGATTGTTGGTTTCGCATTGCTATCCAAACCAATTGGCACCTGGAAGGCATTCCTGACTCTTTGACTCTATACCGAGTAAATTCCGGTGGTATATCAGCTAACTTGTTCAAAAAACAAAGGTCTTGGGAACAGGTAATCGAGAAGACTCGTTCCTATGCTCCTGAGGTGGTGGTTGAGTGGGAAAACCGCGCCCGTGCTTACCATTTGAGGTATCTAGCTCGTAGGGCAGTTACCTTGAGAGATGGTGCCATGGCTGTCCAATTCTTAAACGAAGCTCTGGGTACCTACTGGCAGATGCTCTGGGAAGAACCACGTCGTACCGTGTTAACTGGGGCTGCGGCCTATTTGCTCTGGCTTATACCTGAGAATCTTTACAAGCATATAGAAGCTTTAGCTTTAAAAACCACAGGGTCTTCACAAAAGCGCCGGATTTCTCAAGCAATCAGAGGTACATGAAATTTCATCTATTAGCAAATAGGTAAAGCTCTGCTACCAATGCATGCTGGTTAATGGGTAATGGATAATGCCTGTGTCAATGATCCATTACCCATTAACTATCTGTAGCATCTATCAAGCCATGCAGCAAAGGAAGAGGTAGTCTCCACAGGGCAAACAGCGGTGCGGACGCAGATTACCCCTGACGGGGTGACAAACAGCCTTAAAAGCTTTACGGGGTGTGGGGTGTGGGG
>NZ_CEYLVT010000049.1:0-38104 GCF_982860115.1 Moorena sp. | reverse complement strand
CCCTGCAAAGCTTTGAATTTTGTAAAATGTGTAATTAATTTTGTGTACCTGCTTATAAGTGTAGCTAGTTATAAGTGTAGTTAGTTATAAATGTAGCTACTTGATAAACAATTGTCTGAGGCAATAAAACCCAGTCTAGGCAAGAGCGGGGAGTGTCAAAACTGTGGCTAGTTGCAGTTCATGTCATTAAATCATCCATAGTAACCAAGAATGATTACACCCCCAGGCTATCGGCTCACTGAGGAAATTTACTAAGCGCCTTAGAACCCTGGTTTATCGAGGGGTGTGTGAGGCTTACCAAAAACTTGTCATCTTCGATCAAGACCGTAAGATTACTTATGCGATTAGCCCGAAGGGCGTTGGCTAGCGAACGCGACCTTGCCTACTCAACCCATCTCGACCGTTTCCCTGACTATTGATAGCCATTTTTCAAAGTAGGACTACAGATGCAGATGGGGAAATCGGGAGATGGCCAGATCGGGAGATGGCCAGATGAAATTAATGTGTAGCCGTAATCGGCCAGAATTGGTATGAATTCAATGAGGAAACTAGTCATGTCTGACGCCGTAATTTTATGTGTTGATGATGAAATATCGATTTTGAAAAGCTTGGAGATGGAACTTCAAGCAGCTTTTGAAGATAAGTATCTCTATGAATTTGCTGAAAGTGCTGATGAAGCTTTGGAAATCATTGATGAACTTTATGAGAATGGAGAACAAATTCTGATTATTGTCTCCGATTGGTTAATGCCAGGAATGAAAGGGGATCAATTTCTGATTAATGTCCATCACAAATATCCCGATATTATTAAAGTGATGCTAACGGGACAAGCTGATGACGAAGCGGTTGAACGGGCGCAACAATATGCTAACCTATATCGATGTTTACATAAACCGTGGAATACTAAGGAATTAATTTCAACAATTAAGTCTGCTTTAGTAAAATTATGAATAGAACTGCCATTATCTGTGTTGATGACGAACAAACCATCCTAGATAGCCTGAAGATTGAGCTAGAAACTAGTTTGGGAGATAACTATCTCATTGAAATGACCCAAGGTGGAGAAGAAGCGTTAGAAGTCTTTGAAGAATTAGTAGAGGATGACTATGAAGTTGCCCTGGTTATTTCCGACTACATCATGCCCAATCTTAAAGGGGATGAATTACTCAAGCGCATTCACACTATTTCACCTAAAACCCTCAAAATTATGTTGACTGGGCAAGCTGATTTGGAAGCGGTGGGAAATGTGATTAACTATGCTAAATTATATCGTTATATACCTAAGCCTTGGCAGGCTGACGACCTCAGAATCACTGTAAAAGAGGCATTGTATAGTTATTCTCAGGATAAAGCGCTAGCTGAAAAAAATGCTCAACTCCAGACAATGAATAAAGCGCTAGAAAAATCCAACCGCGAACAAGCTGATTTAATTTCCCAACTTCACGAAAATGAGAATCGCTTGAGGCAGTTCTTAGAAGCCATGCCTGTGGGAGTATGTGTAACTGATGCCAAGGGTAAGCCTTATTTGATCAATAAAGCCGGACAGCAGATTTCAGACAAAGGCATCATAGAGTCAGCTACAGGGTCACAGTTACAAGACACTAATCAGCTGTATTTGGCTGGAACTGAGCAACTTTACCCCAAAGCACAGAATCCGATTTTGAGGGCCTTGCAGGGGGAGAGTGTGGCAGTTGACGATATGGAAATACGCCAACCGGACAAGATGATTCCTGTAGAAGCTTGGGGTACACCGATCTATGATCAAGACGGAAATGTGGCTTATGCGATCGCAGCCTTTCGAGATATCACGGAACGTAAACGAGCCGAAGCCGAGCGGGAGCGATTACTGGCGGAACTCTCTCAACTGAATCAGGATTTGCAGCAAGCGAATGCCCAACTAGAAGACTATTCCCACAACCTAGAAGAGAAAGTAGAACAAAGAACCGTCGAATTAAAAGCTGCTCAACAGCAGATTGTTGTCCAAGAAAAACTTGCTTCCCTCGGCGCGTTAACCGCAGGTATTGCCCATGAGCTCAGAAATCCTCTCAACTTTGTTAACAACTATGCTGAAGGTTCCGTTGAGCTGGTGGAGGAAGCGATTGAAGAACTTGATAACCAATCTGAACATCTCGATCCAGACGCTCTAGACTATCTCAAAGAGATTCTAACCGACATCAAAGAAAATTCCCTAGCTATCAATAAGCACGGTAACAGAGCCGATAGCATTATTAGCAGTATGATGCTGCACGCACGAACCGAGAGCTCTCAACATCAACTGACTAACCTCAATGAACTTTTAGCCGAAGCAGTACAGTTGGTGTATCACAGCAAGCGAGCCTCTGACAATCGCTTCAATATTACCATTGACACAGATTACGATAACTCTATTGAACAATTAGAGCTAGTATCAAATGATCTCAGCCGCGCCTTTATTAACTTACTTGACAACAGTTGCTATGCGGTTCAAGCCAAACAGCAATCTTATCAGTCAGATCCAGATCAGATGGAGAAAGCCTTTACCCCGACATTGCGGGTCAAAACCCAAAATCTGGAGCAGATGGTAGAAATCCGCATCAGTGACAATGGTATAGGGATAGCACCGGAGATTAAAGAGAAAATTTTCCATCCTTTCTTTACCACTAAACCAACTGGAGAAGGAACAGGATTAGGATTATCAATGACCCATGATATCATCGTCGGTCAGCATGGAGGAACCTTAAAGCTGGAAACTGAAGTGGGAGCATATAGTGAATTTGTCATAACTTTACCGAAACCAGCCCAATAGAGTTGATCATTTCCAACTTGAGCATCTCGAACCTGCTTGATCAGGGAAATTAGCATCGTGGTCAAGCTACTACCTTTTCCCATAGGTTTTCCCAGTGGCAGCCAATTAATTGAAATTTTAAATTGCTAATTAGGCTATTAATTAGGCTATTAATTAGCTAAAAATATCCTTAAATTCACCAGCATCAAACCATATACCATAGCATACCGGGCATTTTTAATACCGAATATGAGTCTGTTTGAGATCAACCATTTTGGTCAGTTTTGTCTGGTATTTGGGGCAATTAATATCTCTAATTTCATTAAAGTTACTCCCTGTTTTCGGGTCACCTGTATCTATAATCTCGGAGCCTTTTATGTCCTTCAACAGTTGAGCTTCCATTCTAGGATTTACATATCATACTCGGTAGCCAGCCTGTTGGCTTGGTCGCTGCAATACCACTAGCATTACTATGGCTACCTACAAGGGCATAGTAGCAATTATGATTTCCAAGACATTTATCTCCTCTATTAACAAAAGTTAATCGACTTTTGCTAGCTGGCGGCTATCTAAATTAGGATTCTGAGATAAGTTGATAGCTGGAGCTTGACACAACAGCTTTTCGGTGAACTGCATTTCTCTACACTGCTGCAATTGGTTTAGTTTGATTTCCAACTCATCTATCCTTTGGATAAGTTTATCAACCACATTAGCTACTGGATCCGGGATGTTACTGTGAGCAAGTGGACTAATCGGTTTGGCGAATTGCCTAACTATTCGTCCCGGAATCCCAACAACAGTGCAGTCATTAGGAACAGACCGTAAAACTACTGAGCCTGCTCCAATACAGCTATTGTTACCAATTTCAATGTCCCCAAGAATTTTTGCTCCCGCTCCAACGATTACATTTTTTCCCACAGTAGGATGACGTTTACCTAGTTGTTTGCCAGTGCCACCTAAAGTAACACCTTGATAAATTAAGGTTCCATCTCCAACGATGGCAGTTTGCCCAATTACTACACCTGTACCGTGATCAATAAATATGCCCCGACCAAGGGTAGCACCTGGATGAATATCAATTCCTGTTAGCCAACGGACAATGTAGGATATGAAGCGAGACAGCCAAAATAAACGGTGGCGATATAAGATATGAGCAAAGCGATGAACCGTAACTGCCTGTAAGCCTGGATAGCAAGTTAACACCTCAAGCCAAGAGGATGCAGCAGGATCTTTCTCAAACACAGCCTCAAAATCTGCTCGAATAGAATCCCACAAGCCTAAAGTAGATGAAGCTGTGGTTTGGCCATGTTTCTTCAAAGCTTCAAGAGAATGGGTCATTTCTGATTTTTGTTTCATTTTGAGTCAAGCTAATATAGCAGTTAGCAGTGATCTATCAGCGATCAGTTTTTTTGGTTTTCCTTGTCCTGTGTGTCGTTCAGGGTTTTCAGGAGTACCTGCTTAAATTGCCAACTGCTATAATAAATATCTGAGCAATTTGTGAGGATTTGGTCTTTTGAAGCAGTAGAGTGATTTGATTGATGGACTCTACTTACTTCTATGCCACTCAATTATTCACTCAATTATTCACTCAATTTACAGCTGCCATCTGCTTAGTCATGGCTAATTTGTAGTTATTCGTCCAAAATGTATCCCAATTATGTTTGGCTTTCTGATAGCCAGCGGTTAAATCATCTACGGTAGATGGGTCGGCATCAACTATCTCATTAATGGCATCTCTGACCTTTTGACGATGGATAATATCAGCTTCACCAACATGAAAGTTCCAAAAATCCCAATCAATGGTGTGTTTGTTTTCTTTTATGTATGGGTTTTTGACAAGATATTTGTACATAGTAGAGAGATAAACTTGGCACAGACACTCTCCACCCATACCACATAATCCAATCACATAGGTGGTAGGCTTGTTTAACGTTAATTGCTTAATCTCATCAAGCAAAATTTTATTTTCTTCGCTAAGACAGTTTTCAAATAAATCTTGATTTATACCAATACTTAACAGATACTTATCCCATAGTTGGAGATGATTATTCTCATGATCTCCTTCACCTAACTCTTCTGCTAGTATTTCAGCGGTTAAGCTTTTAAATTTTCCGTAAGGAGCTTTGGAAATTAGAATTGCCAGATTATCAGGAAACTGTTTGGTAAAATGACGGTACTGGATACATATCTGCTGTAAAGCGTCCAGTGGGGCATGTTGTAAATATTGCAGTTTCTCATCAGCTAGATATTCAGCTTCCAGTCGAGAATGATCTGCCATAGTCCAAAATTGATCACGATTTGTCATTTTTTTATCCTTTGTGTTTTTTATCTTAGCTCTATAACTACCATCATTCGCTAATCTGAAAATCACCTGAGTTTTCTCTTAAATCAACTGGTTAATCACCTGTGAAACATCTAATTTGATGAGATGGGTTATAATTAGCAAATTTAGATGACAGAGCTTAAAAAAACTACATATAGTTATTTAAAAAAAGGGAGAATATGCGCTACGGTATTTACAAATAATGGTGAGCTGATAATTACTAAAAGCTGTTTAACTTGGCTTTTCTATTGCTTCTTGCCTATTCCCTATTCCCTATGGCCTATTCCTTATTGCCTATTCCCTATTTCCTATTTGGTATTTCCGATTCCCGATTCCCGTTCCCCTCCTGGGAGGGGTTAGGGGTGGGTTCCGATTCCCGATTCCCGATTCCCAGCCCGTAGCGCTCTAATAGGTAAGTGGCAGTGAAAGTCAAAAAAAAACCGGCTTCTGCTCAGAAACCGGTTTTTTTAAAGGTTCAGCTTATTGATGATTTAATTAGCCTTGATGGGCAGGTTCTTTCGCCAAGAACTTCTCTAGTTCAGTCAAGGCATCAGCATCAACTTTAGTTTGCATGGGGCAGAACTTTGGTCCACACATGGAACAAAACTCTGCTGTCTTATAGATATCTGCTGGCAGGGTTTCATCATGGTATTCCCGAGCTCGTTCGGGGTCAAGGGAAAGTTCAAACTGGCGGTTCCAGTCGAAGTTGTAACGAGCAATGGAGAGTTGATCATCCCGGTCCCGTGCTCCTGGACGATGCCTGGCAATATCCGCCGCATGAGCAGCAATCTTGTAGGCAATTAAGCCATTGCGCACATCCTCAGCATCAGGCAGTCCCAAATGTTCTTTCGGGGTTACATAGCACAGCATGGCGGTACCGTACCAGCCAGCTAAAGCTGCCCCAATGGCAGAGGTGATATGGTCATATCCAGGCGCAATGTCTGTCACTAGTGGTCCTAGGACATAGAAAGGTGCTTCTGAACACTCTTCCATCTGCTTTTTGACATTGAACTCAATTTGATCCATTGGTACATGACCAGGTCCTTCTACCATCACCTGTACATCATGTTCCCAAGCACGACGAGTCAACTGCCCCAATGTTTTCAATTCTGCTAACTGGGCTTGATCAGATGCATCATGGGTGCAGCCAGGACGCAGGGAATCTCCTAAGCTGAAGGAGACATCATATTTCTTGAAAATCTCTATAATGTCGTCAAAGTGGGTATAGAGGGGATTTTGCTTGTGGTGATGGAGCATCCACTTGGCGAGGATACCACCACCACGAGAAACTATGCCGGTTAGCCGGTTTCTGACCAAAGGCAGATGTTCAATTAAGATGCCAGCGTGGATGGTTTGATAGTCAACTCCTTGCTGAGCGTGCTTCTCAATGATGTGGAGAAAGTCATCGGCAGTAAGGTTTTCCACCTTGCCGTGGACACTTTCTAAGGTTTGGTAAACGGGTACCGTGCCAATGGGTACAGGTGAGGCATTAATGATGGCAGAACGAATCTCATCCAAGTTGCCACCGCCTGTAGACAAGTCCATTACGGTATCGGCCCCGTACTTCACGGCCAAGTTAACCTTCTCTAGCTCTTCATCAATATTAGAAGAGTTGGGGGAGGCACCGATATTGGCATTCACCTTACATTTGGAGGCGATACCAATACACATTGGCTCTAGGTTAGTGTGGTTGATATTGGCGGGGATAATCATTCGCCCCCGTGCCACTTCATCTTTGATCAGCTCAACGGGAAGGTTTTCCCGCTGGGCTACGTAGTGCATCTCTTCTGTAAAAAGACCCTGGCGAGCATAGTACATTTGAGTCACATTGCTCTGACCACGGCGCTTGGCAACCCATTCAATTCGCATATTTAATTTCCTCGATGACAGCTTCCCTCCGCCGGTATTAACCGGACTCAGGTTCTAAGGGTGTAATCTCAGCCTGGTTTCTCAGGCACCCCTAGCTTGGTTTGATTATAGTATCACAAAAAAATCCTTCGGATTTAGGATCGCGCTCCTTGCCATAGATTCACACGTGGGGAATCTATGGGATTCGAGATTATTTAGATTAGCTTATGGAATTTTGAACAGGAATAGTTATATCCTTATTCTTTTTTAAGATTTAATTTAAAAATAATACAGGACAGTGCTTAGTTACACTGTCCTGTTACGGTGTCCTGTTACGGATGATTAATAGCTAGAGGCTATTGTATTCACCATTGTATTTACCTAGGTGATTGCCCAAATCGCCTTGTTTTAAAGAGCGATCGCAGCCATCTTGACATCGTTAGTGCTTAGAATCTCTTGGAGTTCCTCAGCATCTACGGTTTCTTTATCAATCAGCATTTCAGCAAGCTTATCGAGGATGTGCTTATTGCCAAGAATTACATTCTTAGCCCGTTCGTAGGCTTCATCAACTAGCTTGCGAACCTCTTCATCAATGGTTGATGCTGTGGCATCTGAGAAATCCCGGTCTGAGGCAATATCCCGACCTAGGAACATACTGCCATTCTGCCGTCCTAGGGCAACTGGGCCAAGGCGATCGCTCATACCATAGCGCATCACCATCTGCCGTGCCACCCGAGTCACCTGTTGCAAGTCATTGGAAGCACCTGTGGTCACTTCTTCTTCACCGAAGATAATTTCTTCAGCAATCCGACCACCTAAGGCCACTGCCATCTGATTTTGCAGGTAAGAACGGGAAAACATGCCTGAATCCATCCGGTCTTCGCTAGGGGTGAACCAAGTCAAACCACCAGCACGACCCCGAGGAATAATGCTAATTTTCTGCACTGGGTCATAATCGGGCATTAAGGCACCCACAAGGGCGTGACCTGCTTCGTGGAACGCTACGAGGGTTTTGCGTTTCTCGCTCATTACCCGGTCTTTCTTCTCTGGCCCTGCAAGCACCCGGTCAATGGCATCATTCACCTCATCCATAGAGATTTCGGTTAAGTTGCGACGGGCTGCCAAAATTGCTGCTTCATTGAGCAAGTTGGATAAATCTGCTCCGGTGAAACCAGGGGTACGACGGGCAATCTTCTCGAGATCCACATCTTTGGCCAGGGTTTTCCCACGAGCATGAACGTTGAGAATTTCCAAACGTCCGGAATAATCAGGACGGTCTACTACTACCTGTCGATCAAAACGACCAGGGCGTAGTAGGGCAGCATCAAGAACATCTGGGCGGTTGGTAGCAGCAATAATGATAATACCGGTATTACCTTCAAACCCATCCATTTCAGTCAGCAACTGGTTGAGGGTTTGCTCCCGTTCATCATTACCACCGCCTAAACCGGCACCCCGCTGACGCCCCACAGCATCGATTTCATCAATGAATACAATACACGGAGCATTGTTTTTGGCTTGCTCAAATAGGTCCCGCACCCGAGAAGCACCAACCCCTACGAACATCTCGACGAACTCAGAACCAGAGATGGAGAAAAACGGAACACCTGCTTCCCCAGCTACTGCACGAGCTAAGAGAGTTTTACCGGTTCCTGGAGGTCCCACGAGCAGGACTCCCTTGGGAATTTTAGCCCCAATAGCAGTGAAGCGGTCAGCATTTTTGAGGAAGTCTACTACTTCGTTAAGCTCTAGCTTGGCTTGCTCAATACCCGCCACATCCCCAAAGGTTACCTGAGTTTGGGGTTCCATTTGGACTCTAGCCTTGGACTTGCCAAAGTTCATGGCTTGAGAACCTGGGCCATTCTGGGCACGCCGCAGTAATAGAAACAATCCCACCAAGAGCAGAATCGGGAAGAAGAAGCTGCTTAAGGTCTTGAACCAGAAGCCTTCATCACTCTGGGGTAGAACTGAAATATCTACACCGTTATTATTCAGAAGGTTGATTAGTTGTGGGTCATTGGGGAGATTGACCTCTACCTGATGACCATCTTGAGCGATCGCGATCGCTTTACTGCGGTCAGCACTGATTCTAACGGTTTCCACCTTGCCGCTCTCGACTTGGCTAATCAGCTGGTCGTACCGCCACGTATCTCGACTTGGGGACGGTTTGTCCAAAAATGCTGTACCAAGGGCGATCACCACTATGGCTAGGAGTGCATACAGCCCTGCGTTTCTCCACTTTTTATTCACTCGTTGTTACCTCCATAGATTCGAGGATGTGGCAAATATAGAATTTAGCTTCTTATATTAATTTATGTTAACCTTTCTGAGGAAAACTGGGCGGACTTTATTCTAAAACAGCCTTTCTGGAAGCGTTTTATGCCTTTTGATACCTAATAATAGTGTTTGGATGGCTGGTGTGGGTTGACCTAGAGCAATGCTTAATATTACAATTTTTAACTTTGGATACCGAACAGCCAACAGGAGGTACATGATGGCGGTTTTACGACTTGAAGATGGTAAAACTTATACCGAGCTCAGTGATATTGCCCAAGAATTAGCGCCTCTGAAGGTTCAGCTAAATCACTGGTCTGTAGGGGAGAACCCAGAAATTCACAGCCTTCTAGAGCAAGACACCCTGAGTGATATTGAAAAGGAAACAGTACTCCAAGCTTTAGATAGCTACTTTGAACAACTTAAGGAAACCGCTGGCTATCAATCCCGTGACTTAATCGTACTGTACCCAGACATACCTAATCTTGATGGCCTCCTTTCCAAATTTAAGGATTGTCACTACCATACTGACGATGAAGTACGCTACATAGTTGCTGGAGAGGGGGTTTTTGGGTTTGTACGTCCTGATGGCAGCCAAATGGAGTTGACTGTGCAGCCTGAGGAGTACATTAATGTGCCAGCGAATACTGAACATTGGTTTTATCTGACCCCATCACGACGGGTTAAAGCTGTGCGCTACTTTATCACTACTGAAGGCTGGGTTCCGCAATACACGGGTATGGAAATTCCGATGAAGCCAGTAGTAGCCGTTTGAGAATATCCCAGTTGATAACTTATTTAATATGTCCAGACCTAGTTGACTACCGCTTTCCTCGCGGTGTAGATGTCGAAAAACAAGCGAAAGTGATTGCTGTTGGGCAAACCGCAGGCACCTGGAATGCTCGTTTTGCCCATCTCGAATTGGTAAGAAGCACACACTGTAATCTTCGGCAAAGCCGACGCTACGCGAACTATTCAGTGTAGGAGTATGTCACATAGCTACTTTGAACAACTTAAGGAAACCGCTGGCTATCAATCCCGTGACTTAATCGTGCTGTACCCAGGCATAGTTGTCTTTGCCTTTTCCATTGGTGTGTTAAGGCGGACAGCTCTCTTAAAAGGTGAGCTTTTGCAGCACTGAGCGCCTTAACGACCCTAGGCTAGGATTTAAGCAAAGCCTAGTGGTACACAATTCGTGATTTTAGCACCGGAAACCTTGACGATACCTTTACCAAACCACTACATCTTGACGATTTACGACTACCAAGGGACGCCTTCAGGAAAGATCAGGGCAATCCGTTTTTCTCGCATCTTAGCTTCCTCCATGCAAAATTGCTCTATCTCATTAATGACATCCTCTTCAATCCCAAGAGATTGAGCCATTTTGTGAACTTTCGCCCGTTCGTCTGGATGGAATTCTCCATCAGCAGCACAAGCCTGAATGGCAACATAAATTATCATACGACGACCGCTCTTATTCAAAGTAGATGAATTAGCGAGCACATCAAGTAAATCCTCATCTGCTGGGTAAGTTTTGGCTAATTCATACCCAGAATTGCGAAATGCAGCAGCACGACCAACAACCCAGTCTCTTTCTTCTGGTGTCAGTACGCCGTCTCCTTTTGCACAAATGAGAGCCGATTTGATAAAAGTCTCATAGGATTCAGTTTTTGGGAGTGTTTTGGCTCCATAAACTTCTTTCATTATCCACAGTTTACCGTCTTGATCCATATCAGACATATTTAATTCTCCGTTTTTAGGGTTGAAACTAGATGACTGGAAAATACTAAAATAGATCTGGCGGACTGTCAACAAGGAGGTGAGAAGGGTGTCACCCCTCATGGTAAACGCAAGAATTAATAATAAGCCTTGCCCTGTATCATATGGGCTGACAGATCAGGAATGAATTTAAGTTTGTAAAAGACTTAAACACTCATCCTTGCTAACAGCTTAGAATCCTCGTGTTTTTAAACCGGGGACAGGTCAATCTATCACGTCTTTAAGTACCCACTCATTACAATGTCCATTGAAGTTGACTACCGCTTTCCTCGCGGTGTTGATGTCGAAAAACAAGCGAAAGTGATTGCTGTTGGGCAAACCGCAGGCACCTGGAATGCTCGTTTTGCCCATCTCGAAAATGTGTTTCGCTCCCATCTTGGTACTGTTGTTCAAGGTGTCATTAACCCTGATGGTTCTGGTTTGGCTACCATCCGTTTTCCCGAAGCTAATGTGGAAAACGATATCCCTACTCTACTAACCATGATCTTTGGCAAATACTCCATGGCAGGACCAGCTAAAGTCATGGCAGTGCGCTTGCCAGAACACTACGGTAGGCATCCGAAATTCGGAATTACCGGAATTCGGGAAAGACTAGGAGTAGTTGACCGTCCCCTGATTATGGCAATTTTTAAGCCAGCGTTGGGACTCTCAGCTGAAGACCATGGGAAGATTTTACAAGAGGTTGCTGGAGCTGGACTTGACATTATAAAAGATGATGAGATTCTGGGGGATTTGGAGATAGCACCAACCCTGAAACGTCTAGAAGTCTGCCGTAAGGTACTCGATGAAATAAAACAGCAAACTGGGCGCACTGTACTCTATGCCGTTAATGTAACTGGTTCGGCTGACAAATTGCTTGAGAAAGCTCATACCTTGGTAAAGGAAGGGGCAAATGCCCTGCTGCTGAATGTCTTGACCTACGGTTTCTCTGTCCTAGAAGCCTTAGCTGCTGATCCAGAGATTAATGTGCCAATTTTTGCCCATCCGGCTTTAGCAGGAGCCCTGTGTGGAGCCCCTAACCACGGCATGGCTTACTCAGTGGTGTTGGGAACCCTGATGGCTCATGGTGGGGCAGATGCGGTGCTATATCCCGCCCATTATGGTAGTTTACCCTTTGACCCAGAGGAGGAAAAGCGAATTCGAGATAGTTTGCGATCGCGTAATGTATTTCCTGTTCCCTCCGCTGGCATTCATGCTGGGATTGTCCCTAAGGTTGTAGCAGATTACGGACAACAGGTCATTCTTAATGCTGGCACTGGCATTATGGATCATCCCGATGGTCCTGCTGCTGGCGTTAAAGCATTTTTTGAAGCCATACATTCATCTCGGAGGTAATCGGGTAATCGGGTTATGGGGTAATGACAAGATAGTGTTTATCATAATTATGAGGTACAGTACGGTTTCTTACCCCTACTCCGTAATCCATACTCGTTAATACCTACTCCCACGCAACCCCAAGGTAGTAAGTACCTCCCATTTTTGATAAATGCTATAGTAATACCTATAGTAATACTATTGATCGTGAACATATCATCAACAGCGACAGTTCTTACTCAGGACTCAGCACTCTTAGACTAAATACTATTGTGAATCGAGTTGTATTCTGCGATTTCGACGGTACCATTACCGCCGTTGAAACATTTGTGGGCATGCTCAAACACTTTGCTCCCGAGTTGTCCGCCCAAATTATGCCCCAGCTGTACAGTATGAAGCTGACTCTGAGGGAAGGTGTGCGCCAGATGTTAGAGTCAATTCCTTCAGCCAGCTATCCTGACATTATTGCCTATGCCCAATCCAAACCGATTCGGCCTGGTTTAGAGCAATTGTTAGATTTTCTTGAAACTCAGAATGTGCCTTTTATTGTGGTTTCCGGTGGTTTGCGGTGCATGGTGGAAACGGTTCTGAGCCAGGGAAGCACGGGGAAAAAATCCTTACTTGAGCGGGTAGCAGCTATTTATGCTGTTGATGTGGAAACGACCGGGGATTTTCTCAAGGTAACCTCTGAGTTTGAAGGAGATACAGAACTTGTGTCTAAAGTGCGGGTGATGGCACAACACCCAGCTCAAGAGCAGATCGCCATTGGGGATTCGGTAACGGACTTGAATATGAGCCTGAAAGCCCCGGTAGTATTCGCCCGCGATCGCCTCAGCAAATACCTGGAGGAGCGCCAAAAGCCCTACATTCCGTGGGATGATTTTTTTGATATACAACAACAGCTATCCCAGCGGTGGAACAATGGTTAATCATGGCTCCTCAATCGGCAATGACCAGCAATTACGTTCAGGAATTGATCCAAGACCAACCTTAATCAGTGCTGCTAGTCACTTCTATCAATTAGGTTGGATGGTGGGGACAGCCGGTAACCTCTCTGCTAAACAGCCCGATGGCAGCTTCTGGATTACTGCTAGTGGATGCCATAAAGGGCAGCTAGGCAGCAAAGACTTTATTCGCATCGCCACTGATGGCACAGTAGTAGAAAAACCATTACCTGAATCTCGTCCTTCAGCTGAAACAAGCATTCATCAAAGTATCTACTCTTTATTCCCAGATGCTAAAGCCTGTTATCATATTCACACCATTGAGGCGAATTTAGTTTCTGGCTTTACTACAGAAAATACCCTGCCTTTGCCACCGCTAGAAATGCTTAAGGGATTTGGAGTACGGGAGGAGAACCCTAAAGTCACGGTACCAGTATTTGTCAACCATCTAGATGTTTCTCGCATTAGTAGTGAGATATGCGATCGCTTTCAGGCTGCATCGCCATCAGTCAATGTCCTATTGATTCGGAACCACGGTATAACGGTTTGGGCGTCTTCCACCGAACGTGCCCAGATCTACTTGGAGTTAGCCGATTATATTTTTCGATATATGGTAGCTGCTCGACAAATTGAGCTTGGCACCACTTTCATTAATAATTAAGCAAAACAATGGATCAATTGCTCAATTGCAGCAATTGGGCCATTCGTTGACACTCCCCGCCCTGGAAGCACCGGGATTCTTGCTTCCACGGGGTGACTTGTTTAACCAGGCCGGAGCCAGGAAAAATAGAGGTCTCCTCTCCACAAGCGTATTTGGTCTATGACCTAGGTTTCGGTGTGCCCCACCGTACCTAAAATAGATAACAAATTTAGATGAACATTTTTTTGATCTTAGACTTTCATAGACGTCCAAATCGTTAGACTTGATTGTGCAACATGATTATCTCAAAACATGTTTTTTACACTGTCTACTTATTCAAGATCATGTTTATCTAGAACATTAATTATTTTTTTGTTATTATAGCAATCCTAAATCATTTTTAAAATTAGCAAAATCTGGAATTTTTGCTGGGCAAGGGTTACAGCGTTTGCTTTGGCGAATATATTTCACGAATCATTTAGGACTGCTATTATATTTCATAATAACACGGTGCGAGAAAACTGTCAATACATAGATGCTCCTTTGGAGCCGCCAAAGACGAACAAAAAAAAGCCGTCCTAGAAGGACGGGGCTTTAAACCCAAAATTTTTGGTAAATATTTAACCAGACTTGATTGTAGTCCGTATACTGCGCATCACCAAAATCACTAGGGTAACTATCGTTAGAGGTACGACAAATGTCATCATGATAGTACTAAATTGTGATAAAGCTTGGTGCTGTGTGGCGTTCAGGAACAAATACAAAGTATAGGCACCGTAATAGCTTAAAAAGAGAAATCCCTCCCACCGGGAAATTTGATAGCCAGTAAAGAAAATTGGCAGACAAGCCACCGCCACTGCAATCATTACTGGAATGTCGAAGTTTAGGGCAGGAGTTGACACCTGTATACCATTAGGCACAATCAAGCTACACATCCCCAGCACCAACAGGATATTAAAAATATTGCTGCCAATAGCGTTACCTACGGCAATATCTCGCTCACCACGGACACTGGCAATAATGGAAGTGGCAATTTCTGGAAGAGAGGTGCCAACAGCGATAATGGTTAAGCCAATAATTAACTCGCTCCAGCCAAAGATCTTGGCCAAAGCAATAGCTCCATTAATCAACCACTGGGAACCTAGTACTAAAATTCCTAAGCCGAAAACAATCAGCCCTAATTGAGTAACTATCTTTATCAGGCTAGTAGAAGACTGGGGATCATCGGTTTCAGGGGTATCCTGGTCTGGGATTTCCTGATTTTCTTTGCGACTCTGAATAATGGTGAATAAACTATATGCGATCGCGCCAGCCAACAGGATGCTGCCATCGACTCTACCCAGTTGGCCATCCAAGCTCATAAACAAGAGTAGGAATGATATAGCAATCATCAAAGGTACATCTAATCGCACCAACTGCCGGGATACAACCAAGGGTAACATAGTTGCAGATATGCCTAAGATTAGCAAAATATTGGCAATGTTGCTGCCAACGATGTTACCAAGGGCAATATCCGCTTGTCCTTCATAACTCGACTGCAATGCTACGGCTAATTCTGGGGCACTGGTGCAGTAAGCGACTATAGTCAGCCCGATCACTAAGGGGGAGACGCCTGCTACCAACGCCAACTGTGATGCGCCCTTCACCAAGATTTCCGCCCCAACAACTAAAAGTACAAAGCCAGCAATAAATAAAATGAGAGTGATTATGTTCATTGGCTGTGTGTGAGTAAGTCATTGAGGACGAGTTTACTTCATCAAGCCTGAAAGTTGCTATAACCTCGACTTAGCCCTTATAATTATTACCTGAGGTTTATTGAAGCCGCAAACCCCTCAACAGTAACACAGATAAAGCAAATTTTTTCCTGTGTTTATCCAGGTTTAGTTTTAGTTTTTAACTAATTTATTAGCTAACTGTTTTATATTATTTTTCTCAACAAACTCTCTAAAAACAGTTGCTTTAAAGACAGAGATATAAAAGGTGGGATGGTACTGTAGTAGCGGTTTGAGAGTCTACTTGGCTCTTGAACTAGCCCATACAACCATTCTAAGCCGATTCCCTGGGCTGCTAAGGATTACCAAAACCTTTGGCTTTCTCCTGAAGCTTGCTCATAGTCTTGTCAGTGCCTTCACCCTGCCAAGTCAGAAATGCCCCAAACATACCCTTCTGATTCTGCCACTCAATTGAATCACTAACCAAATAGGTTCCTGTTGGAACAGGGTGCGATGTAAGCGTGAGGTTATCCTAAACTGCTAGGCGAATGGCGGCTGTGTCATCGGTAATATCATCACCTTTGGCACCGTAATCCTGCACATTCACCATGTTCGCATCCAAAGGATATAAGTCTTTGGGATTGATATTTATGGGTTAGATGTATAAAAAGTAACACTTTGTGAATCAGTCTTGCCAAACCTTTACTGATCATCCAGTGGTACCAGTTCTTAGTTAATCGTGTTTTTAGCATTGTTCAGATACCACTTTCTGTCAAAAAAATTACAATACTTAATATTTAATTAATGAATTTTTTTTAATTTAATTCAAGCCAATCTGGCAACAGATCTAACTACAACTTGGGTTTAATTGAAAATACTGAATGATATCAAGTCTGGTTAATTACTTTCCCAATAATCCCTGAATTTTTGGTAATGCGTAATGGGTGATGGTTCATCATCAACTAGCAATTACTAATTACTAACTACCAACTAACAATTACTAATTACCAATTACCAATTACCCGTTCAGGAATTATGATCATTAGTCAACCGAATTTGATAGGATAAATCGATAGGTTTATTGATGACTGAAATCATAACTATATGATTGAGTTTACGTAAAACCTTTTAGTAATTTTGTTGTTAGTAATTTTGTTCTCAAGATTCATATGAAAGTAGCAATTCTTGCCGGGGGTCTCGGTACTCGTCTAGCGGAAGAAACCGACACAAAACCAAAGCCAATGGTAGCAATCGGAGGGCGACCAATCCTCTGGCATATCATGATGCATTATTACCATTATGGCTTCCAAGATTTTGTGATTGCTCTCGGCTATAAGGCAGAAGTTATTAAAAAATACATGGTGGACTATAGTTCACTTAATAGTAACTTAACAGTCAACCTTAACAATGGCAAAGTCATCCAGCACGGTGGTGCAGCACCGGATTGGACAGTTGATTTAATCAATACTGGTATTTACACCAATACAGGCGGTCGGATTAAACGGCTCGCTCCCTACGTAGGCAATCAGACATTTATGCTCACTTGGGGAGATGGAGTTTCTGATGTCAATTTAAATGCCCTCCTGGAATTCCATCGCTCCCATGGCAAATTAGCTACCTTAACTGCAGTACGTCCACCTGCACGGTTTGGTTACTTAGACCTAGATGGAAACCAGATTACGGAATTCTCTGAAAAGCCTCAAACCAGAGAAGGCTGGATCAACGGTGCTTTCTTTGTTTTAGAACCCGGAGTTTTTGATTATATCGATGGTGATGACACCCAGTGGGAAAAAGCACCACTGGAGCGACTAGCCAAAGATGGGCAACTGATGGCCTATCACCACACTTCATTCTGGCAATGCATGGATACCTTGCGCGACAAGCGCAGGTTAGAAAGTCTGTGGAACAGTGGCAATGCACCTTGGAAAATTTGGGAGGAAAATAATGCGAGTATTAGTAACTGGTCACAAGGGCTACATCGGCACAGTGATGGTGCCAATGCTACTAGCTCAAGGGTATGATGTATTTGGTCTTGATAGCGACTTATTTGAAAAGAGTACCTTTGGTGAAGGAATCCGAGAAATTCCAGAGCTAAAAAAGGATATCCGTGACGTTACGGCAACAGAACTAGAAGGATTTGATGCTCTAATCCACTTAGCAGGGCTTTCCAACGATCCTTTGGGGAATCTGAATCCTGACTTAACGTATCAGATTAATCATGCTGCTTCAGTTCATTTGGCTAAGTTAGCCAAAGCCGCAGGCATTGAGCGCTTCGTCTTCTCATCGTCCTGTAGTAACTATGGTGCTGGTGGTGATGACTGGTTGACTGAGGAATCATCCTTCAACCCTGTCACTCCTTACGGCATTTCTAAAGTTCGTGTCGAGCAAGATGTTACTCAGTTAGCGGACGATAACTTTAGTCCTACCTTTCTGCGGAATGCTACGGCTTATGGTGTTTCGCCGCGTTTGCGCTTTGATTTAGTACTCAATAACTTGGTGGCTTGGGCATTTACCACCGGTCAAGTGTATATCAAGAGCGATGGCACCCCTTGGCGTCCCATTGTCCATATTGAAGATATTTCCCAAGCGTTTATTGCGGTGTTGGAGGCACCTCGTGAGCTGGTACACAATCAAGCGTTTAATGTGGGACGGAATGAGGACAACTATCGCATTCGAGAGTTAGCCGAAATTGTCAAAGAAACAGTTCCAGGCTGCGAAATTGAATACGCTAAAGATGCTGGACCCGATAAGCGCTGTTATCGCGTTGATTGTAGTAGGATCATTCAGACATTACCCGAATTCAAACCCCAATGGAATGCCCGTCGGGGAGCTCAAGAACTCTACCAAGCTTATCAAACCGTAGGCTTAACCTTGGAAGAGTTTGAGGGACCGAGGTATCAGCGTATTGCTCACATCAAACAATTACTTAGCACTAGCAGATTAGATCAAACCCTGCGTTGGCGTACCCAACTACCTACATCTCCTAAAATACAACCCATTAGTGTTTAGGAGTTGTTGGATCATTGGTAATCGGTAATCGGTAATCGGTAATCCTATTCTAATTACCAATTACCAATTACCAAAAAGGCAGATTTTTTTTTGACGCTAATTCCATTAACACTATCTTTAGTATTGTATTTTGTATTGTGCTTTTTACCTTTTTAATTAAAAGGTAAAACCATGTATATCACTTTTTAATAGAATTTAGATAACCAGTTAAAATGCCTATTTGCCGTGCTAATAGCACTGATGACTTAGAGTTAATTATTTCCTTCGGTTACACCCCATTAGCTGATGGATTAGTTGCTAAAGACCAGTTAGAGAAACCTGAATATACTGCGCCATTGGATCTGGCGTTTTCTCCTAGCAGTGGTTTAGTCCAAATTACCGAAAGTGTCCCCCCTGAAATTCTATTTTGTCGAGACTACCCCTATTTTTCGTCTGTATCCAAATCGTTGCTAAAACACTTTGGAAATAGTGCCAAAGCCATCATTGAGTCAAGACAACTCAACAGCAACAGTCTAGTGATTGAAGCAGCTAGTAATGATGGCTATATGCTCAAGAACTTTGTTGAAAAAGGAATTTCGGTGCTGGGAATCGACCCAGCCTCTGGACCTGCGGAAGCTGCCCAAAACGCAGGTATTCCTACTCTTTGTACATTTTTTACAAAAGATTTGGCAATAGAGCTACACTCTGAAGGACGGAAAGCTGATGTTTTTCTTGCTAACAATGTCTTGGCTCATGTGCCAGATCTGAATGGCTTTGTAGCAGGAATTGGGGTTCTGCTGAAAGAGACTGGTGTAGCTGTGATTGAAGTCCCCTATGTGGTTGACTTGGTAGATCACTGTGAATTTGACACTATCTACCATCAGCACTTATGCTATTTTTCAGTAACTGCTTTGGATCGGTTGTTTAGCAAACATGGTTTATTCCTAAATGACATCCAACGTACTCCAATCCATGGGGGTTCGTTACGGCTATTTGTGGAGCCTAAGGAACAGGTTAAGGAATCCGTAAAATCTCTATTAGCAGAAGAAGTAGCGCGGGGAGTTGACCGCATTGATTACTATCGTGATTTTGCTAATCGTGTCCAGGAAATTAAGCTTTCTTTACTGGATATCCTCTGGGATTTGAAGAAACAGGGTAAAAAGGTTGCAGCCTATGGAGCAGCAGCTAAAGCAACTACTCTGCTCAGTTATTTTGGGATTAATAAAACCCTGGTGGATTATGTTGTGGATTTAAATCCATTCAAACATGGTCGCTACATGGGCATTAATCATTTACCGATTTTTCCACCATCAAAACTGTTAGAGGATAAACCAGATTATGTCTTGCTGCTAGCTTGGAATTTTGCTGATGAGATTTTGCAGCAACAAGAAGCGTATCGACAACAAGGAGGTAAATTTATTATTCCGATTCCACAACCAAAGATTGTTTAGAGTTTATGGTTGTCTGAGTCATGCTCTGCTCTGTCTCGCAACAGCAGCAGAGTTTGGGGGTGGAATTTGTAAATGATATATTTGAAAATCTTTAGTATCAAGTCAATGCCTTGCTAATTATAGGTTTTGATAATGTTGGTGTTGGCGATCGTAAGCTTGAATTATGCGATTGACCGTAGGTCACGCGGGGCGCGTTCGCCAAATAGTAAAGACAAAATTTTTTTTTAAATTGAGCTTACAGAATCGACTAGTATAGCCAGTGCTAATGACAGCACATTTAAATTATAAAAAAGTAACTCAAAATGATACAACAAGCATTGCCCAAAAATTTTGCACACACACAACCGATTTCATTATCAGAACATAGTTGTCCCAACTGTGGAAACCAAGGATTATCCCTATTTTATGAAGTACATAACGTACCAGTTCACAGTTGCTTAATGATGTCAACCCAGGAAGCAGCTCTAGACTTCCCTTGCGGTGATGTGGTTTTGGGGTTTTGTGAAGACTGCGGCTTCATCACTAATGTTTCCTTTGATCCCAGGTGGTCAGCTTACGCTCCCAATTATGAAGACCAACAGAGTTTTTCCCCAACCTTCAATCAGTTTGCCCTTGATCTAGCCAATCATCTGATCGACAAATACGACCTTCATAACAAAGACATTATAGAGATTGGTTGTAGCAAAGGAGATTTCCTCTTGCTGCTGTGCGAATTAGGTAACAATCGCGGTGTTGGTATTGACCCGTCTGCTGTAGTAGGACGAGTCCAGAGTGAAGCCGCTGACCGGGTCACCTTTATTCAAGACTATTACTCAGAGCGCTATGCTGAGTATGTAGGTGATTTTATCTGTTGTCGCCATACCCTGGAGCATATTTATCCTACTGCTGAGTTTATTAGTACCGTGCGCCGCTCCATTGGCGATCGCCTCAATACCGTTGTGGTGTTTGAGATACCAGATACCATACGAGTACTCAAAGACTTAGCTTTTGAAGACATTTACTACGAACACTGCTCCTATTTCACCCCTGGATCCCTAGCGCGATTATTCCGTGACTGTGGTTTTGAAGTGACTGACCTGTATCGAGCTTATGGTGAACAATATCTGTTAATTGAAACCCGACCTGTCACCATCCCATCTGACAAAGTACATCCTCTGGAAGAGAGTCTTGAGGAAGTTACTCAGCATGTCAAAAACTTCACCAACGAGATTACCAAGAAGCTGGAGAATTGGAGGCAGCACTTAGAGCAGATGCATGCTCAAGGCAAGCGTGTTGTCGTTTGGGGTTCGGGTTCCAAATGTGTGGCTTTTCTAACCACTCTTGATACCACAGACAAAATTGAATACGTGGTAGATATTAATCCCCATCGTCATGGGAAATTTATCCCTGGTGTTGGTAAAAAAATTATGCCACCAGAGTTTTTGAAGGAATACAAACCTGATCAGGTGATTGTCATGAATTCTATATATTGTGATGAAATTCAGCAAATGTTGGATAAGATGGGAGTAACTACAGAGGTTATATCTCTATAAATATCAGTCATTAGTCATGAGTTATGAGTCATAAGTCAAAAATTAAAGAGTTATGACTCATAAAGTGTTTACTCCAAATACTACCGACTATCGTAGGTTAGGTTAACCAAATCGGTTTATGTGAAATTGTAAAAATTTTTTCCATCAGAAAGCACCCAGCAAAGTTGAGCAATAACCGATCGCGTAGCGTGGCCGTTCGCGTAGCGTGGCCAAAAGGCCAAAAGGCCAAAGGCTTGGATGCTTGCGGTAAAAAGAGTTTTTGTCATTTGTGATTTTTTCTTTTTTGGTCCCCCCTTCAGGCCAAAATGGCAAATACTCCAATAGGTTTTCTGGTACAAAAAAGTATGGCAAGTGAGTAGGCTTACCCAAAATTTTTGAGGATTAATTAATTGTTTATAGCGGTTTTTCCTCCAATTAGGTAGACCATAAGTCTCAATTAACAAGCTTTTCAGCTTCAAGGTGTACCTCACCATAAAAAAAACACTATATTCCCCCTTATTATAACTAAGGGATACGGTTAACATTAAAAATTCAACATTAAAAATTCAACATTAAACATTCAACATTAAACTGTTCAACATTAAACATTCAACATTAAACTGTTCAACATTAAACTTTAAAAGTTAACGTTAATAGTTTCAGTAATAAAAATAACCATGTACGATTTGGCGATTATTGGAGGAGGAATCATTGGCTTATCCACAGCCATGGCATTGGGTCAACGTTATCCAGATGCCAAAATTCTGGTACTGGAAAAAGAGAGCAGTTGGGCTCCTCACCAAACTGGCAATAACAGTGGTGTGATTCATTCTGGAATCTACTACAAACCAGGGAGTTTCAAGGCTAGGTTTTGTTACGAAGGAAATCGCTCGATGGTGGCATTTTGCCAAAAGCATGGCATTGATTATGACATCTGTGGCAAAGTGATTGTAGCAACTGAACCAGAAGAACTACCATTACTGGATAGTCTTTACAAAAGGGGTTTGGAAAATGGTATAGAAATTGCAAAGATTACTGGTGAAGAGGTTAAGGAAATTGAACCCCATGTCCGTTGTTTAGCTGGAATTCGAGTTTATTCGACTGGGATTGTAAACTACAAGCAGGTCTGTGAAAAATACGTTGAACTGGTTCGTGTCCAGGGAGGGGATTTACGTCTCAATAGTAAGGTTGAAAAAATCCTGGAAACTGGGGATGGTTTAGTACTGGAAACCAACAATGGTAACTATCCCACTCGCTTTGTAATCAACTGTGCTGGACTACATAGCGATCGCATTGCTAAGTTGGGTGATGCTGAGCCTCCAGCTAAAATCGTTCCTTTCCGGGGTGAGTACTATGAACTCAAGCCAGAGAAACGCTACCTAGTCAAGCACCTAATTTATCCAGTTCCTAATCCGAATTTTCCGTTCCTTGGGGTTCATTTCACCCGCATGATTGATGGCAGTGTCCATGCTGGACCCAATGCTGTACTCAGTTTCAAGCGGGAAGGCTATCGAAAGACTGATTTTGACTTGCGAGATTTTGTGGAAGTCATGAGCTATCCCGGTTTCTGGAAACTAGCTGTCAAACATGGAGACGCAGGGATTCAGGAAATCATCCGCTCTTTCAGTAAAGCTGCCTTTGTTCAGAGTTTGCAACGGCTGATTCCTGAAATCCAAGCAGATGACTTAGTTCCCACCCATGCTGGGGTCAGAGCTCAAGCCTTAAAAAATGATGGCAACCTGGTGGATGATTTTTTAATTGTCAATAGTCCTAAAGCAATGCATGTTTGTAATGCTCCCTCTCCTGGTGCGACGGCTTCTTTGGAGATTGGTAATGCGATCGCTAGTGAAATCCCGACACTGAAAACTCTCGAAAGGGTGATCTGACCCAAGTTTCCTTAAAAGCTATCAGCCGTCAGCTGATAGCTGATTATTTGTACTTTCCCTGTACTAGTCTCATGGAGTTAAAACGTGAAATGAACACGTTATCTAACCACAACTGTCCTGTATGTGCCTCTGCTGATTTAGAGGTGTTTTTTGAGATGTTGGCGGTGCCAGTGTACTGTAATCTGCTGTGGCGATCGCGTCAAACTGCTCAAAACTGTTCCAAGGGAGATATCAAACTAGGGTTCTGTCCTAGCTGTGGTTTTATTAGCAACCTAGCGTTTGACCCTACTAAATTAGGTTATTCCCAGGACTATGAAAACTCCTTACATTACTCTCCTCGATTTCAGGAGTATGCCCAATCCCTTGCCGCTGGATTGGTGAAGCGCCACAATCTCTACAATCAAGACATTATTGAAATTGGTTGTGGCAAAGGGGATTTTCTTCTAAGCCTATGTGAAATAGGTAATAACCGAGGAGTAGGTTTTGACCCCAGCTATGTTCCTAGGTCAGAGCATCAACCACTTCAGACTCAAGTCAAGTTTGTTCAAGATTTCTATTCACAGCTCTACCAAGAGTATCAAGCCGATCTAATTTGTTGTCGGCACACCCTAGAACATATTTCCAATCCCGCAGATTTGCTCAAGCCACTACGACAGGCCATCGGTTCTCGCCTCAATACCGTTGTTTTCTTTGAAGTCCCCAACGCCTTAGATACCTTTCGCCATTTAGCAGTGTGGGACATTATCTATGAACACTGCTGCTATTTCGCCCCCTCTTCTCTAGGGCAAGCTTTTGTCAATGCTGGGTTTCAAGTTACTGACATCAAGGAGGCCTTTGGTGGTCAGTTCCTTTGCCTGGAAGCAAAGCCAGTCCATGGGGAAATCCCAAACAGCTATGGAAAACCCGATGAAATCGAGGTATTGACTCAGGATATTGCCAGCTTTACCGCTAGGTTTCAAGAGAAGTTAGAAAGCTGGGAGCACAAACTGACAACCATCGCTCAAACTGGGAAAAAAGCCGTAGCATGGGGTGCTGGCTCAAAAGGGGTTACTTTTTTGAATCTGCTCAAGTGCCAAGATGTGATTGATTACATCGTAGATCTCAATCCCCGCAAACAGGGGAAGTACGTTGCTGGAACGGGACAAGAAATTGTGCCACCAGAATTTCTCCAGCATTACCAACCTGATCTGGTTATTGTGATGAACCCTATCTATGAAGAGGAGATTCGACAATTATGCAAAAATCTAGGTCTAACTCCTGAATTAATGTGTGTTTGACTGTCTTTTAACCTTGGCTTTGGTGATATCAAGTCCAGTTGAATACCCATCATCAAGAAGATTGATGGGCGGATGGTCAGATGGATTCGATAAAGTCAACCCCCGCCAACAATAGTCACAATTTCCAGCTGGTCTCCCTCCTGCATTTGAGTCTGGCTCCAAAACTGCCGATGGAGAATTTCACCATTGTATTCTACCGCTACCAAGCGCGGATTTAAGCCTAGCTGTTCTAATAGCTGCGGTAGTTTAGTGTCAGAAGAGCAGGTACGGGATTCACCATTAACTTCAAGGGTAATTTGAGTTGTGTTGTTAGATATCATCAGCTAATATTTACCAGCAAGCTATTCAAAATTAGTCACTATTACTTATTACCTAACATCTCTAACTATTATCAAGTTTGATGACATTAGGGTTTAGAAACCCCAGCTTCAAGAGATCGAAGAGTGTGCTCTCGTTTGAGCTGGGACAGAAAATATTGAGTCACTAGAGTTGGTTGTTCCGCCTCCATGATCCCCCGCACAACCGCCACTCGTTGAGCTCCGGCATCTAAGACATAGTTTAAATTGTTTGGATCAATTCCCCCAATTGCAAACCATGGAATTGTAGCATGCTCTTTAGCATACTTGACATAATCCAAACCAGCTGCTGCCTTATTGGGTTTAGTGGGGGTTTCATAAACCGGTCCAACACCGATATAATCTGCCCCTTCAGCAATTGCCCGGTGTAGTTCATCAGGGTTAGTAGTTGAGCAACCAATGATACGGTGGGAGCCGAGGAGCTGCCGTGCTAAGGAAATTGGTACATCTTGTTGTCCGATATGAACCCCATCAGCCTCCACTGCCAGAGCTAAATCTACCCGGTCATTCATAATAAACAAAGCACCATAGTGATGGCACAGCTGGCACAATTTCTGAGCATCAGCCAGTTTGTCCCCATCATCTGCTTGTTTTTCCCGGTACTGTACCAAGGTTAGTCCACCTTGGAGGGCAGCCTCTACTTTGGCAAACCACTGGTCTGACAAGGATGTAATCAAGTAGAGATGCGATCGCTCTAGCAACTGATGACGCTGATATCCCAGTAAATTACTTTCTAGGCTGTAAACCCGATAGCGCATCTGCTTAAAGGCGATCCCCATCTGAGCATCGTATAGCTTACCATATTCTTCCAACACCCGTAGTGCTTCTTGCACCCGACACAAATTAGCCTGTAAAAGCTGCTGAATGCTGGAACGTCGTTCTTCCTGGGGATGAGTTAGTCCAGTCCCTGGATCCCCTGAGGTATCTCGGAAGATCCTGATTTCCGAGGTGTGCCAACGGGCTAATTCCTGGCGCATTTCCTTGCACTCCCCAGCCATCTGGGCGCTGTTGAGACCAAAGCGGCACCACTCCTCAATAATTCGCAAGCCTTCTCTAGCTCGGTCTAAATTTGCATCCAAAATTCGGCAAACCGCCGATTTTTGACCCATAATGCCGCTGTGTTGGTCATCCATTACTAACTACTCCATTATTATCTATCCTAACAGTGGATGGAAAGCTTGTTTCTGTGGTCAGTAACCTTTAGCAACGGACACATTTCAAGTGATAAATGATTACAAATAGATTACAACTATCCTAGTTTATGGATACGATCAAGCTTGACATTCCACCAAACTGTTATGTCATATTCCTCAACATCGTACCCTCGGATAACAGCCATGAGTTTGATCAGAATTAACACTATAGAATTACCTATTTCCGTTCCCGTAGCGTGGCCGAAGGCCAATCATTCCCACTGCCATCACCAGCATCACCAACATCAGCCTAGACGCTTTGATTTTGGGTTACCAGTGACAACAATTTTGCTGGGATTAACCTTTAGCATCTTCAGCCAAGCTATCCCTTCAAGAATGGTGCCACTAGGATTAGGAGGAACCACAGCTTTAGCCCAATCAACTCAGGATGATAGGGCAAGAAACCTGGATCTTACCATAGAAAGAAAATTTTTGTTTGTAAACCCAGTTACCGGCAACGACACTAGTGGTGATGGCACCCAGGATTCACCTTTGAAAACTATCACTCAGGCGCTACAAGCTGCCCAGCCCAATACTGTGATTGTACTCTCTAGCGGTATCTACAGCAGTGAGATGGGTGAAACCTTCCCTCTACTTCTGAAACCCGGTATAAAGCTACAGGGCAACCCCCGCACTAGAGGTCACGATGTCGTTATTCGCGGCGGTGGTACCTTTGTTAGTGCCACGGCTGCTAGTCACGATGTCCTAATCGTAGGTGCTGACCAAACTATTATTTCTGGCGTGACCCTTAACAATACTAATCCAGAAGGTTATGGTTTGTGGCTGGAAGTCGGTTCGGTTTTAGTGGAAGACAATACCTTAACTGGGAATACCAAAAGTGGGATTGCTGTGGAGGGAAATAGTACACCAACAATTCGCAGTAACTACTTCTACAAGAATCAAGGAAATGGGATCAGCATTTACGGAACCTCAAACACTCAAGTGGATGACAATGTATTTGAAAATAATGACTTAGGAATTCTGATTGCGGAAAACGTTGCACCCCATATTGTTAATAATCGTATCACTGGCAATATAAATGGGGTAGTGGTTGAAACCAATGCTCAACCATTTTTCCAGAATAACCTGATTGAAAATTCCCAACTGGATGGATTAGTCCTCAAGGTCGGAGCTAATCCGGATTGGGGAAATTCACCAGAATCAATAAACAATACATTAAACAATACATTAAACAATATATTTCGAGGTAATAGGCGGTTTGATATTAATAATCAGGACTCTGAGCCTACTCTGATTGCTTTTGGTAATCAGCTAGAAAAGGAAACTAACAGTGAGGTTAATTCAGGGGAGACTGAAAAGGATATCATTCAAGGGTCGAAGCTTGAAACACCAGCTGTTAGTAAACCAGCTGTTAGTAAACCAGCTAGTACTTCTGATGGTTCTGACAACCAAGCCGTTGTCATGGCAGAAAACTCTAATCACTCACAGAAGACTACGCCTAATTCTCAGGAGAATCCCACCACCCCCAGCCAAGTCGTCCCATCACAACCGCCTGCCGAGAAGGAACCTACAAAGGAATCTACATCTGCTCAGGTCTCAGCAGCTTCATTTCCTGTTCCATCGAGTTTGGAGCCTCAGCCATCTACCTCGACTGATAACATCGGCAAAGACGCAGCTCTAGATAATTCTGCAAGTACTGAATCTTCTAGACCAGCAGCAAGGTCCCAAACTGAGAGTCAGCAAACCTCTGAAACCCAACAGCCTTCTGATGCTAGGACTCAACGTTCACATTCTGAACCCCTGACACCCCTGACTCTGAAAGTTATTCAAAATCAGGAGCAGTCATCTTTTGAGGAACCAACATCTCCAGCCAAACCAGGAGAGGATTCTAGCAGTTTTACTCCGGCTTCACCGTCACAGGACGTGATTGATGGGTCAAGTAACAGGTCAAAACCAACACCGGCAGCAGCCTCGACTGAGGAGGTTAACGTTATGATGTCAATGTCTAGTCAGATCAGTACACCGGTTAATCAAAATACTAGTAATCAAAATACTAGTGCTAGCTCTAATTCAGGTAGCTCAATTCCAGTGTTTTCTAGAAGTACCCAATCAAACTCGGAACAAAGGGGACCTCAAGGGAATAATCCTACTTCAGCTCTACCCAGTCAGGGTTACCGGATTTTGGTAAATGCTGAGAGTGAGCAGCAACAAGATTTAATGCGATCGCTAATTCCCGATTCTTTTCTGACCTCCTTTCAAGGAAGAACTGTGATGCAAGCGGGATTGTTCACAACCCTGGAAAATATTGATCGGGTGCTGAAGTTACTCAGTAGTTATGGTTTGAGCGCCACTATTGTGCCTCTGAATTACTGATCAGACCAGGGAACAGGGAATGGGGAAGCTTTAACAGCAAGGGTTTGAGCGACCACAATTGAGCAACGACAACGGAACTTAACACAAGTTTTTAGAATTTATCTGCACTTACTCTTGCCAAAGTTCTGGCATCGTCAGCACAAAACCAGGTAAAACCGATTCACCACTAACGGTGCTAGGATTGTCTAGCTGCTCAACTAGTGCATCAGGGCGATAACTATAAACCTGGCGATGATCAGGGTCAATCAACCAGCCCAGCCTTGCCCCATTCTCTATATATTCCTCCATTTTATTTTTGAGGTCTTCCACCCGGTCATTGGGGTAACATAGCTCAATCACAAAATCGGGGCAGATAGGCGCAAAAGGTGTTCTGCCCAATTAATGTTTTTTATAATGTTATTTCTAGTTTAAAGGTATTCCAGAGAAGTTAGGATATTGACCATCTCTGTTCACTATCTATTGAATAAAATAAATTCCCGGAGCAATTCTAAAAGCTCTAATGAAATCTCATGACCCATATCTAATTCTCTGTACTGCACTGCTGCTCCCGAGTTGAGCAAATAATCTCGTAACCGGTGAGCAGCACTTAAAGGAACAACCGTATCTTGTCTACCATGCACAATTAAAATGGACGGCAACGATGAATCAACCTCTTTAGGGGTGCGATGCATATAGCCACTCAAGGAAGCTAAACCTGCCAGGGGTAAGGTCAACCCTACATCTAGAGCCATTGCCCCACCTTGAGAAAAGCCACACAAAATTGTGGAGGACAGGGGAATACCTGTAAAACCTTGGAGAGAATTGAGCCAGTAGCTCAAGCGCTCTTGGCTTTCTTCTAATCCCCGATAGTCGTCTCTTGCCAAGTCGTACCACATTCTGCCACCAGTTACCTGAGGGTGGCTAAAAGGAGCATCGGGAATTAAAAATTGGGTGTTGGGCAAGTTTAACGATGGCACTAGAGATGCCACAGCTTGAGCATTAGCACCCCAACCGTGTAACGCTACGACCAATCGTGCTGGTCGTTGACCGTTTGCTGGTGGAATTGAAATCGCTTCGAGAGACAGGCCTCTTACTCCTGAAGAACACAAGTGATCAGCATTCCAGATAGATGGGCTGAACTAGCGTACATTGACGCTCTCCCCTAGGGAGTAGGTTTGGGGAATTAATCGGGGCTGCAACTAAAATATAAGCCGAATAGCTAACTTACTTTATGGCGCGCTTTTCTGGTTTCAGCCCAAGATATCTGTTAGTCTGAGAATCCTATCACCAATCTGCCACATTTGTAAAGCTGTCGTGCTTTAGGATAATGTGGCGAACGCTATCAACAGTAATGGCTCCCTCATTCTTGAACTTGGTGAGCAGTCGGGTAACTGTAACCCGGGTCGTTCCAATTGCATTGGCTAAATCCTGATGAGTAAGACGCATGCCAATCCGAATACCATCTGGTACTGGCTCACCAACTTCCCGTTTTAATAGCAATAGTAAATGTTGTAAGCGTACCTCAACCCGGCGCTGACCCGAGATTGCTAACAGGATCTCTGTCTGTCGCATCCGACGCACTAGTTGGGGTAAGATAGTTTGAGCTATATAGGGAGAATTGTTGATTTCCGCTAAAGAATACCATTTGAGACGGACATCAGATAGGGCGATTGCCTGATAAGTTGACAGGACAGAAAACCAATTACCAAAGAATGCAGAAGACTCTGCCCAACCCAACCATATCTCCTCCCCTTCTGGGGAAAGGGTACTCAGCTGGACTCGGCCCTCGTCTACCTCCCAAACACCCTGTGCTACTAGAGGGATCTGCTCACCCCTAGCGTAGAAATGCAATCGGCGTTTAACCTTTGGATCTTGCTGCTTTCTCTCTAGAATTGTTCTCGAAAATTGGTGCATAGGGGCAACAAGGCGTGGATACTTTCCCTACCTTAAAGCAATAAGGTAAAGGGTCGGTAATCAATAGATTAAGCCATTACACAAATGAGGTATTAATAATAAAGGATGAAGTATTCAGGAGCAAGATCGATGCTACCCCTGAGTTATTGTCCTTACCTTCCCTACCACTAAAATTCCCTTTATCAAATTAAGTATGTAAGAAATATGTAAGTATGACGTAGAAGTATGAGCTATGAATGATCAAGGATGAAATATGAAGATCGATGTCACCGCTGACTCATTGTCCCTATCTCCCCTACCGCTAAAACGCCCGTTATTAATGGTTGGTCACGGCACTAGAGACCCCGATGGGCGTCAGACTTTCCTTGATTTTGCCCAGACCTATCAAACCTTGAACCATTCTCGACCAGTAGTGCCTTGTTTTTTGGAACTGACTGGTCCAACTATTCAAGAGGGAGTAGAGAGTTGTGTCCAGCAGGGTTATACAGAACTAACTGTATTACCGATTTTACTGTTTGCAGCTCGCCACAATAAATTTGATGTTACTAACGAGTTAGACCGGGCAAGGGCAAAATATCCCCAAGTCAAGTTTCACTACGGGCGTCATTTTGGAATTACTACAGGAATCCTGGATTTATGGCGGCAACGGCTTGCCAAACTTGACCAACCCCAATCAGAGTTACCCGTTAGCCAATTGAAGGGTGAAGCTTCCAATCTAGAACCTTTAACAAAACAACCTTTACCCTTAAGAAAAGACACAGTACTTCTATTTGTTGGTCGTGGGTCTAGTGACCCTGATGCTAATGGTGATGTCTACAAAATGGCTCGCATGCTCTGGGAAGGCAGTGGCTATAAAACTGTGGAAACCTGCTTTATTGGCATTACCCATCCTCGGTTAGAAGAGGGCTTCCGTCGCGCCCGACTATACCAACCTAAGCATATTATAGTACTTCCTTACTTCCTATTTACCGGGGCTTTAGTAAAAAAGATTGTTGATATCACAGCTCAGCAGCAGAAACGTTATCCAGAGATTCCCTTGACCTGTTTACCAGAAATGGGAATTCAGCCTCAGCTGCTATCTGTGCTCAGGGACCGAGAAATCGAGGCTCAGTTGGGGCAAGTGCAGATGAATTGTGAGATGTGTAAGTTTCGGTTAGCAGCCATTGATAATGGTGCTGACAACGGACACTCCCACCACCATCACCACGGGCATGACCATCACCACCACCACTCTCACCAGCATAATCACAATACCCCAGACCCCTATCAAGATTTGGAAAAATACCACCAGCGTATTTGGCAAGCACCCTAGGGTTGAAGGTTGAACGCGCACGCCTTCAACCTTCAACCCCATCACCTTCAACCCCATCACCTTTTTTGACTGACCAATGTCTCAAGACTTTAACGTTGGCGATCGCGTCAGAGTAATTACATTACCACGCTACGTCAAAACTGCTGAACCAATGCCGATGTTACGACCTCCTGATGTGATTAAAGTTGGGGAAGAGGGAGTAATCCTCGACCGACGTCCAGGAGGATACTGGGGTGTTCGCTTTTCTAGAGGAGCATTTCTGATCGATAGTCAGTACATTGAGTTAGTTCAGGAGGAAAATCCAAACCCCTAATCCCTAAGTGGTAATCCCTTTTTCCTGCTGATGTGCTTCTGCCCATGTACCTTATTAACAAGATGAGCTTAATATTATCCATAGCGATTACAATTTTGCAGTGTGGACGTGACTTGGGAGATAGATGTGTACGGCTTCCTACAGTCCCTCGGAATTGCCAACCCTAGGGGAAGTGGCTGGCTGGCAGTCATATTAACTTTCGGATTGGCATGGGCAGTGACTAGATGCTTGATGCCAACTTTACGCTCGTTTGCTCTAGAGGTTGGTTGGGCTGACCAACCCAATGCCCGGCGGCTTAACCAAGAACCCTTACCTAATGCAGGAGGGTTAGCTATCTATACCGGAGTGGTAGCTGCACTGGTACTAGCTACCCTCCTTAGACCGATTGTCATCGAAGGGGTGTTAGCTCAAGTGCTGACTATTCTCCTAGGGGGCTCGGTTCTGGTACTGGTAGGCTTTATTGATGATCAATTTGGTTTGCCTGCCTATGTACGCTTGTCGGTTCAAATTATTGCTGCCCTCTTGTTAGTGGCTAGTGGTGCCGGGATTAAAGCTACCTTCGGGACTCCGATTGATGTCCAACTCTCCATGTTACTTACGGTTCTATGGGTTGTGGGTATTACTAATGCCATTAACCTTATGGATGGGATGGATGGTTTAGCAGCAGGCGTCAGCTTTATTACTGCTATGAGCCTGTTAGCGGTTTCCGCTCAGTTTCCCAGTCGTGCCGCAGCCACCTTGCTTCTGGCAGCCCTAGGGGGGTCAGCTCTTGGCTTTTTGCGCCATAACTTCCATCCTTCCCACATTATTATGGGGGATGCAGGTGCGTACTTCTTCGGCTATGTACTAGCTGCCAGCAGCATTTTAGGGTCTTTAAAAGTGACTACGGTATTTGCCCTAGTCCCCCCAGTAGTATTTTTGTTATTGCCAGTCCTAGATACTACTCAGGTATTTGTGCGACGGTTGATGAATGGTAAAAATCCTCTAACTACCCCAGGTAAAGATCACCTACATCACCGCTTGCTAGCCTTTGGTTTCTCCCAGCGCTATGTCGCCCTTATCCTTTGGGGCATTACCTTAGTGTCTAACTGGCTAGCGATGAAACTGCAAGAGATGACTCCTAGGGTGATTTATGCCACGACAGGGGGTATCATTTTGCTGTTAGGCATTACTGTTTTGCAAAGAATTAGAGCAAAATAAAGCGTTCCCCAATTGTGGAATGATTAAAGGTAATCGGTAATTGGTAATGGGTCATGGGTAATTGGTAACTGACCCAACTCTACTTGATATCCCAAACGATAGTCAGCAATGCCCTGGTCAGTGCTGGCAAGAGCAGTGTGTTTGTAGGGCCTAAGCTGAGTACTCTTGCTCTGGACTTAAAATATTAAGATATATTAAATTGTCAATTAAATTGACATATTATAAGAGACCGCTGCTAAAATTAATGGTGGGTCTGACCCCACATACTTTAATTGGTATTAAATGATATAATATACGATTTATTATTATATCCTGATTAAATCACCTGCTTTGAGGCGATTTGCTAGCAACAAAGCCGCCCTCTTCAGTAAGCAGCAAGACTACCGGAATTTAACCGATCACCATCGTCAAGCTTGAGTCAAGCTCCATTTGTTGGAGATTCAAGCTTCATCTCTTGATGCAATTGCTCATGGGGGTTTACCCCAATAGCTATGCTGCATCCCTTTACCCAATTTCTTGCTTGCAGCGGTTAAAGATGACTGATGACCAATTACCCCTTAATTAATATCTTACTACCAGCTGTAGTTATCTCCAGCACTATATTTTCTAGCTTGACCTTACCGTTTGTTTTCAACAAATCAAAACCAATAGAAGTTGGAGTCAAACCGTTTTTCAGCCTCGAAGTTAAACCCATCTTCCATGAAGACCATAAGGATTTAGCAATTCCTTATCTTGGCGTTGCCATCCTAGCGAGTGTGTTAGCTGGTCTTGGCACTGTTGAAGTGGGAAGGCAATGGCAAAAATACCAAGCATCAGTCAGAGAAAAAAACAGACAACGCCTCCAGGAGATCGAATCCCTGAACCAAGCTGAATCAGAACCAGAGGAGCAACCAGATGTTCCAGAATACCAACCAGATGTTTCAGCAATAGCTCTTACCCAGACCGATGATTGGGTCAGGTATCGAGGACTAACTCCTCCTAACACTCAATCGTTTGCTGTTCAACAACCCCATGGTGTTGTTGATAGCAATAATGTTATTGAGTTTAAACGCAATAGAGTAGCTCAAACTACAGGGATGGCTGTAAATGTCAACCAACTTAAGTTTTACCCTGAATCCCAAAACAATAATTCAGTTCAACTGAGGTCTTCCCCTGTTCCTGCTCTTGCTCTCCTTCAGGATTTGGAATTATCCTCCAGTCATATTATTAAATCCCGTCAGGATTACCAAATCTGCTGGATTAACGTACCTCATTTAAGCAGACGCTTATTAGCCATTAACGTTGATGGTCAATACTACAGTTTTTTACGATTAGAAAAAACTCAAGAACAACTTATCGCTATTTTGTCTAAGGTAGCTGATCAGCTCGATAAAATAGTAATTACTCATATCGATAAAGGGTATGTAATTTGGAATTGGGAACCGGAGGTTTTATCTAATAAATAATTTTGATTATTTTTAACTTAAAACTATCGTACAAAATATGAATACTGATGAAATTCAGTCACAATATTCCCTTGGGGAAAGAGATTTTAGTGGAGCTGATCTAAGTCAAGTCAACCTCAGCCAGGTAAATCTGGAACGGGTAGTTTTATGGCGAGCCGACCTCAGTCAAGCAATTCTTACTGGCACTAACCTCAGTAGTGCTGATCTCTGGGGAGCTAATTTGAAGGAAGCTAACTTAACTCAAGCTGTTCTATGTGGTGCTAATCTGGGTCAGGCAGACTTGAGCGAAGCTATTCTAGACTTAACTAACCTCCATACTACACTATACAATTTTTCCACTCAGTTTCCCCCAAATTTCGACCCTACCAAGGCAGGAGCTTATTTAATTGCCCCCGAGGCTTTACTAACAGAAGCTAAATTGAGTGGGGTAGATCTCAGTGATACCAATTTAAGGGGTGCGAATTTGACCAGAGCTGACCTCTGGAAAACTAACCTCAAAGGTGCTGATCTCAAAGAAGCTAATCTAACCCGTGCTTGCTTAATTGGGGCTGAGTTGCAGGATGTTGACCTAACAGGAGCTAATTTAAGCCGCTCCAATCTGATGGGGGCAAACCTCAAGGGTGCTAAGCTTCTAAATGCAACCCTGAGCGGTATACTCTACGACGAAACCACTCAGTTTCCTGAAGATTTTGACCCAGTGAAGGCAGGAGGACATTTAATTGCTCCTGGTGTATCTCTACCAATGGCTAACCTGAGTCAGTCAAATCTCAGTGGTGTGGACTTAAGTGAAGCAGACTTATCCCAAGTTGACCTGAGTCAGGGTCACTTTTTTGGTATATCTTTGCTTAGAGCTAATTTAAGGAAAGCCAATTTAAGAGGAGTTCAATTCTGGGAAGCGGATCTACGAGAAGCGGATCTACAGGAAGCGGATTTGCGGGGAGCGGACTTATGGTTGAGCTTAGTTAGTGGCGCGGATTTCAGAGGAGCAGATTTAAGGAGAATTCACTTGTTTGGAGTAGATCTGTCCGCTACTAATCTCGAAGCGGTTAACCTCAAAGGAGCAATTTATAACGAACAGACTCAATTTCCTGAAGATTTTGACCCCACAGCCCATGGGGCATATCTAATTGCTCCGGATGTGTCTCTGTGTGGGCTAAATCTTCAGGGGGCTGACCTCAGAGGAGCTGACTTGAGTAGGGCAGATTTGGGTCAAGTTAGCCTGTTTGGGGCAGATCTTTACTCGGTTAACCTGGAGGGAGTCAATTTGCTCGGAGCGCTCTACGACCAAGCTACTCGATTTCCAGAAGGCTTTGACCCGAGCCAACACGGAGCCTACTTAATTGCCCCCGGTGCATCATTTTCAGATCAAGAGTTAAATGGGACTGATCTCGGAGGAGCTAACTTTAGTAAGGTAAATTTGCTTGGTGCAGATCTGCGCTGTGCTAATCTCGAAGATGCTAAATTTGAGCGATCGCTCTATAATCAAACCACTCAATTTCCGGAAGGGTTTGACCCTAGTAAGTTGGGAGCATATTGCATTGTGCCTGTTGCTTCCCTATCAGGGCAAGATTTGAGTGAAGCCAACTTAGGAGGAGTTGACCTGAGTCAAGCTGATCTAAGTGGTGCTAATCTCAGTCAAGCTGACCTTTGGGGGGCAAACCTGAGTCAGGCAAACTTGGCAGGGGCTAATTTGACAGGTGCTGACCTGTTAGGGGCAAATTTAATTGGTGCTGACTTAAGCAAGGCCACCCTAAGTGGTGCTAATCTCCATGGGGCACAACTTAAGGATGCTAAACTGACTGGGGTAGACCTGAGTGATGTTGACTTGAGCAACACGTTTATCAGTGGGGCAATTATGCCTGATGGTACGCTTCACCACTGAGCTGTTAGAAGGCAAAAGGCAAAAGGCAAAAGCAGTTTAGATCGGAAAACTTTGAACAAAGGTTGTCTGAAAGTCAGCGTTATAGGTGGCTTGGTGGAGATTGATCAGTACAACTATGTTCTGTCTATTGGGGGATAAGCGAACTTCTCTGATCGAATATTTCCTGATAGCTTCACGGTAATTGTTCAGTTTACCTAGGGTCAGTTGGCGATAATTGTAATTAATGACTAGCTGCATTGAAGCCCGGTCTATATCAGACATTCCTCCAGATAAAACTGAGGGAATATAAATTTGTTCTAGACGAATCTCTAGTGGGTCTTTTTCTTTATCCACCAAGACCTTAACCGTTTCTGTGCCATTGGGTTGAATGGAACGCTCAATAATTGGCAGTTTTAGTCCTACTTTTAGTTGATTGAGTCCTAAGCTCCGTCTTATTCTTTGGGTTTTCCTGAGTAAGCTCTCTTCAGCCTCTTTAGGAGTGAGATTGGAATCCGAGTAGTTATAGTTAGTTTCTAGACAACCTTTCTTGACACAAGCGTTAGTGGCTACATCGATAATTTGGATTTTGGCGGTAGGAACCTTTGTGACATGGTTTCTAGCACTTTCCAGATAAATATAGTTGCGGCTATCTACAGAAAAACCTGACAATCGACGATTGGTTTTGACAATAAGTGCTAATCCTTCCTCCCCAAGCAATAGTAGAAAGAAGCTCGCAACCAACAAACTTGAATATAAATAAAAGCGTTTCATCCGACTTCCCTGATCCTTGAATTGGTCTTTTCCATACCAGTGATGATGTTTCTCTGGAGTATAGCGTTTCCTAGTCTAATCAGGTAGTGTATAGTCAGGTAAGCTGTTACTAAATCAAATTACTTTAAAATCAGAAATAGTCTCAATCCACACCCTGGCTCCACATTTGAGGGGATCATCGGGGCGATACATGACTCGACATGGTCCATTGACTTCCACGGTATGACCATAAGTGTTTTGAGAGCCTCGTTTGACGGTAATCACAGGATTGCGCTCCCCGGTCTTGAGATTGTTGCGAATTACTCTTTGATTAACATGAATCACAGCCTTAGTGTACTCTCTGCGTTTTGACCAGTTCCGTTTGGGACCGCGAGTGCCAGGAGTCACTACTGGCATGCCATCAAACAGAGGAATCACCCAAGTTCTACCGACTTTATAGGCTCCTTTAACTCTGCCTTTGCTCAGAAGGTAACGGACGCGAGTGGCGGAAATACCTAGTAAATTAGCGGCTTGTGCGGTAGAAATCATCATGGGGAGTTAACCATTGCGTTAACGATACTGTTATTGTAACAGCATTTTGGGGAAGATGCAAAAAATGAGATTTTAGGTATTAATTACTAGGTGTGTTTTTGGGTGAGGAGAGTTGACAATTAGTCCTTGAATCATCCACAATCTTCGACAAACCTACACAGGATTGTCGAAGATGCATTATCGT